>JALTFF010000123.1 GCA_027007465.1 bacterium
ATTGGAATTGCATATTGGCTAACAATATCTATGGTGGATATAGGTAAAATCACTGATAAAAATCCCATGCCTACCATTGCTCCGCAAACAGGAGCGCCTATTCCGCAAGCTTCTAAAGCAGTTAGACCAATAGCAGTAGCAATAATTCCAATAACTGCTCCTGAATATGTTTTAGCCAATTTTATCCTCTCCTTTGTTTGGCGAACCAAACAAGTAATCACTAATGCGAAAACAGTAATAAAAATTATACCTAAGGCTGTATCATAAAAGCCATAAAATATTTTTTTAGGAACAATAAAATATCCCAAAATTAAAGAAGCGCCAAAAACAAATTGGCAGTAATGGCTTTGAAAAATTTGTAAAATAAAAAATCTTTTTTTAATCATTTTACCTTGAATCATCTATTAAAAGTATAATCTGTTTAATAATTTTGTCAAGAAAACATATATTTTGTAAATATAAATAATCACAAATAAAATGTCCCGCTTTTTATTTAATTAATAGCGGGACAAAAAGTTTATAGAAGCTCTGATAATTTTTGTTTAAGCGAAGGTGGAATGAGTAAAATTTTCCTATTTTTCTTTTTTTCTTCTTCTTTTTTAAAAAGAAGAGAAAAAGTACAAACACTTTTATTGCTTCCAGGACAAATATCGCCAAATACACATTGCTCTCTATATTTACATATTAATTCGCTCTCAATAGAGCCTCTATGTATTTCCCTTATGATGCACTTGCCATTTCTATGGCATTGAAAATTTTTTGGAAAAAGTTTCCTCAACTGCCAATGATAATCGTCACATTTTCTACATTCTTTGTATCCATTCATTAAGGGACAATCAATTCTCTTTAATCTCATTTATTTATTTCATCCTCCTTTATTAAAATGAGCAAAAAAATATCCCCTTAATAAGGGGATTATTATTTAATATTTTGAAAATATAATAGCTTGGTGAAATATAATATCTTTTTATTTTAATTTTCTTTTTTATTTTAAAAAAAATTAGACACAACATATCTAAATTTAATTCTTTAAATAATTTTTTACACCAAGCTAATTTTTGCTTTTAACTGATTTAGTGTTTAGTTTTAAAATTTGAATTAATAAAATTTTATAATTTGAAATTATAATAGCATAGTTTTAAAAAAATATCAAGCTTTTGTATAACTCCACCTAAAATTGGACTCCGCAGACATTTTAAGAAATTGATTAAAGATTGATTTTTAAGTTGCGCTCAGAGCAGCTGTTCATCTTGCCATTGTATTATAAATTGCACAGGAGACAAATTGTTTTGAAAAGCGCAGTGTATCGTTCAGTGTTATAGAATATCAAATTTTAGCCTTGTAATTTGCTTTTTCTGTGAGCATATACCGTATTATCGCATATTGATAAACAGCCAAGAAACCTTTAATACCAAAGTATTTACAATAAACCTCGTTAAATAGTAAAAATCTAATGGCGTAAATAGGTGATAAAAAGGCATAGACTCTATTGCCTGATAGAGTCTAATATGTATCTGGCATTATGAGTTACTGAATTTCAGTAGTAATTTTATTTGCTGATGGGGTGATTCAAACCTACAAGCCCCTTTCAAGTCCAGTTTTCAAGACTGGTGGAATAACCGTTATCCGACCCCTCCTCGTTTTAAT
>JALTFF010000124.1 GCA_027007465.1 bacterium
TTGTAATTGGTCTAATTGGAGAGCAAGCTAGCGGCAAAGGAACTGTTGCCAAAGCAATAATAAATAAATATCACGCAGAAAAATTTAGAACATCAGCTATTTTGGAAAAAATTTTAGATACTCTTAACTTAGAACATACTCGCTCAAATTTCATCAATTTAGTCCAAGCTATAAAATATAAATTTCCTAATGATATTCTAATGCAAATATTAATAAAAGATGTTAAACAAAGTAAAGCAAAAATCTGCTTAGTAGATGGAATTAGAATGCTCGGAGATGTAGAACCATTTAAAAAAGAATTTAAAAATAATTTTTTCTTAATTTTTATTACAGCTGACATAAAAATCAGATATAAGAGAAGTAAATTAAGAGGTGAGAAAAAAGGCGAAACAACAGCTAGTTTTGCAAAATTTAAAAAACAAGAAAATAGTTTTACTGAAAAAGAAATAAAACAAGTAGCTAAAAAAGCTGATTTTGTTATTGTAAATGATAGTTCTCTTAAAAAACTAATAGAGCAAGTTGATTATGTGATGAATAAAATAAAATTATCTTAATAGTTATATTTATTATAATGGATAATGCCTATTTTATTTGACACACTTTTAAGTAGAGCAAGCCCTTTAATGCTATGTTTCTATTATGTGTAAATTATTGCTTAATCATCTTGCTCTAAATTATATAAAGTTGAATATTTTTGATATTGTAAAATTTTTATGAAAATAAAAAATGGGAAATTTATTGTTATTGAAGGTATTGATGGAGTTGGAAAAGCAACGCAAACAAAATTATTGATTGAAAAATTAAAAATAATAAATCCAAAATTAAAAATAATAAGTTTTCCACAATATAATACAAAATCAGCTGGACCTATTGAAGAATATTTAAGTGGAAAATATGGAGAGGCTAAAAGAGTAAGCCCTTATCAAGCGTCTATTTTTTATGCTATTGACAGATTTGACGCAAGTTTTAAAATAAGAAAATGGATTAATGAAAAAAGTATTGTAGTCTCTGATAGATATGTTGGTTCTAATATGGCGCATCAAGGTGGCAAAATTAAAAATCAATCAGAGCGTAAAAAATATTTTAATTGGCTTTACAATCTTGAATATAAAATATTTAACATACCAAAACCAGACATAAACATTATTTTAGACGCACCAGCTAAAATAGCTCAAAAATTATCACAACAAAGAACAGAAAAAGATTGGAAAGGGAAAAATAATGATATCCATCAAAATAATTTAAAACATTTAGAACAAGCTAGGAAAATTTATTTAGAGATTGCTGAAAATTTTTCTAATTTTATTTTAATAAAATGTTATAAAAATAAAAAATTATTAAATAAGCAAGAAATTGCAAATTTAATTTGGGAAAAAATATATGAAATATAAACCAACTATTGGACTAGAAATACATGTAGCCCTAAAAACAAAATCAAAAATGTTTTGCCGATGTTCAAATGACGGAGAGAACAGAGAACCAAACACAACTGTATGCCCTATTTGTTTAGGACATCCAGGGACATTACCAGTAGCTAATAAAAAAGCTATTGAATGGACAATACTTACTGGCTTAGCATTAAATTGTAAAATAAATCAGTATTCAAAATTTGATAGAAAAAATTATTTTTATCCAGACC
>JALTFF010000125.1 GCA_027007465.1 bacterium
AAGCTCTAGTAGTAGAAACTTTGCTTTACTACGGAGCGAACGTTGAACGTGTCGAGCCCGCCTACTGGCGGGCTCGATGCCTAATCAGGAGGTTTGCCTTCATAGCCTGCAGAGGCGAAAAATGCTGCACCCTGCAATAAGCTTTGCTTTATTACCATGGTTCAAACTATCTTTAATATAGTGCACAAATTTAAAAGCTTCATCAATAAAAACTAAAGAACATTATAATCTAAAGAGTAATTTAAAAATCAAAAAATACATTTTTAAGATGTTTTAATTTAACTGATTTTGTGACTTTATTAATTGAGATCGCAATAATATCAATTTGACATTTTTTGTCATCTATTTTGTTTTTCCAAATATATTGTTCAATGACCCGAAGCATTCTTTTTTGTTTTCTATGATCAACTGCTTCTTGAGGGTATAAAATTTCACCTTCACTTGCTCTAGTTTTTACTTCAATAAAAATAATTGATTTTTTAAATTTAGCAATAATATCTATTTCACCTAATTGACTATGATAATTTGTTTCAATAATTTTATAGCCATTTTTCTTTAAATAATCACAGGCTAATTTTTCTCCATAATTACCAAGTTGTTTATTATTCTTTACAAATTCATACATAACATATCTTAAATAAAAATTTATAAAAACTTTAAATGTTTTCAAAATATAAAGTTATGTAATCTTGAAATTGAATTGATAGTCTTAATTTAACATAATATTTAAAAACTTACAAAAATACATTAGATTCATATAGCTCACTTTATTAATTGTTTCTTTTTTATATTTAATGTGTTATAATAAAAATATATATAAAATAAATTTAAAAAAATGGAAAAAAATAATTATCAACTTAAAATAAAAAACGATTTTTCAATTTTAATTGGCGGTGGAGCAGGGCAAGGTTCTAGAAAAGCAGGAAATATTATAGCTAAATTATTTTCTGAATTAGGATATAGAATTTTTATTTATAATGACTATCAATCATTAATCAAAGGTGGACATAATTTTTCTAACATAAGAGTATGCTCAAAACCAGTTCTATCTCACACTAAAAAAATAAATTTTTTATTAGCTTTAAACAAGGAAACTATTGATAAGCATCAAAGAGATTTAACTCAGGACGGAATAATAATATACAATAATGAAGAAATAAAAATAAAAAATAAAAAAGCTTTAGGAATTGCAGTTAATAGTATTATAAAACAAGTAGATGGAATTCCTATGATGAATAATATTGCTCTTGTCGCTGGACTCTCAAAAATTATTGGCATTAAATGGAACTTGTTAAAAAAAGTGCTAAAATTAGAATTTAAAAAAGAACAAAATCTTAACTTAAAAGTAGCAAAATTATCTTATAAAAAAAATAAAAAAATATTTGAGATTAAAAAATTAAATCAAAAGAAAAATCCTCTTATTACTGGCAATGAAGCAGTTGCATTAGGAGCAGTAAAAGCAGGATTAAAATTCTACTTTGCTTATCCTATGACTCCAGCAACTGGAATATTACATTACTTATCTCAAAATGAAAAAAAATTTAAAATAGGCGTTGTTCAGTTAGAAAATGAAATAGCAGTTGTTAATGCTGCAATTGGAGCAGCTTATACTGGAGCTAGAACAATGGTTGGAACTTCTGGTGGAGGATTTGCTTTAATGACAGAGGGATTAAGCCTGGCAGCACAAAGTGAGAATCCATTAGTAATTGTTGAAAGCCAAAGAATGAGCCCAGCTACAGGCGTCCCGACTTATAATGCTCAAGGTGATTTATCATTTGTTTCTGCAGCCGGACATGGAGATATTGTAAGATTTGTTATTGCTCCTGGAGATGCTGAAGAAGCTTTATTTTGGTCTGGAAAAATTTTAAATCTTTCATGGAAATTTCAAACACCTTCTATATTACTGATTGACAAAGAAATTTCAGAAAGCGTATTTAGTGTTGATAAAAACATTTTAAACAAAGTCCATTATGAAAAGCCACTATTATGGAATAAAAAAGAAGAATACAAGCGGTATAAAATAACAAAAAATGGAATCTCTCCATTAGCTTTTCCTGGTGAAAAAGGAGTTATTTCAAAGTCAAATAGTTATGAGCATGATGAATTCGGAATTACAGTAGAAGATGAAAAAAAAGTAAAAGAAATGCAAGACAAAAGATTGAGGAAGTTTAAAGAAATGGAAAAAGAAGTTAATAAGTTAGAGGCAATTAAAATTTACGGTAATAAAAAATCTAAGAAAGCAATTATTACTTGGGGTTCTGTAAAAGGCCCAGCAAAAGAAGCAGCTGAAAAACTAAATATTAAGATGATTCAAATAATTATCATTCAACCCTTTCCAGAAAAAAAAGTTAAAAAAGCTTTAGAAAATGTAGAAAACCTAATAGTTATAGAAGAAAATGCATTAGGTCAATTAGGAAAAATTTTAAATTGCCATTCAATAGAGTTTAATCATAAAATTTTAAAGTATAATTCAAGGCCTCTGTTGCCATGTGAAATAGAGAGAAAAATTAAAAAAATAAAATAAATATATTTATGAAAAACTTAGAAACTTATTGTAAAAAAACTTGGTGTCCTGGTTGTGGTAATTTTGGGATTTTAACAGCATTAGAGCAAGCAGTAGCTTCATTGATGAATAATGGAATAAATA
Organism: bacterium; assembly: GCA_027007465.1. Taxonomy (GTDB): domain Bacteria; phylum Patescibacteriota; class Patescibacteriia; order Patescibacteriales; family JALTFF01; genus JALTFF01. The sequence goes on from JALTFF010000125.1 coordinate 2,648, forward strand.
AAGAAAATTTAGTAATAGTAAGTGGCATTGGTTGTCATGCCAAAATTGTTGATTATTTAAATTTGAACACTTTCTACTCATTACATGGTAGACCAATTGCTTCTGCAGAAGGAATAAAATTAGGCAACCCTAATCTTAATGTAATAGTTTGCGCTGGAGATGGGGATGCTTATGATGAAGGTATTTCACATCTAATACATAGTGCAAAAAGAAATATTAATATTACTGTTTTAATTCATAATAATAGAACATTTGCTTTAACAACTGGTCAATTTACGTCTACTTCTCCTTATGGATTTAAAGGAAAATCAACGCCTAATGGCAGTATTGAAAAACCGCTTAATCCATTAAAATTAATGTTAGCTTCTAATGCTATGTTTATAGCCAGAGGTTATTCAGCTGAGACAGAACATCTTAAAAATTTAATTATAAAAGCTGTTAATTATCAAGGCTTTTCATTTATTGATATTTTACAGCCTTGTATGAGTTTTACTCCAGAGGCATATCAATTTTATAATAAAAGAGTTTATAAATTAAAAAATAAAAACTTAACTTCAAAAGAATATGCGTTAAAAAAAATAGAAGAATGGGAGTATGATAAAGATACTCCTAAAATCCCTATTGGAATTTTCTACAAAAGGAATCAAAATAGTTATGGAAAAATATTATTAAAAAATTTAGAAAAATAAATCCAGAATTCATAAATTAAATTTTTATCAAACTAAAAAAGGGGCGCCGAACAGACGCCCCTTAATATATAAAATTAATAAATTTATAGGCCGTTCATGCGCCCCAAGTTTTAACATCTGATAGCAATTCGTTTTTTATAAACAAATTTCTATACTTTTAAATGTTAAAACTTAGAAGCTCTTTGCGCTGACAAACAAAGAAAAATTCCCATTTAACCACACTTTGGTATTAACTCTCTAAAATATAGAAGGAAAATACCTTTTTTTTGTTTTTATTTTTTATAGGGGTAGTCAGCTTTTCCCAATAAGTTTAGTTAAATGGCTAAAAAATATAACCAACTTATTATAAAATTGTTTAAGTTAGATACACTTTTTACCGTTTTTATTCATTTGTAAAGAAACTTTTTATACTATTATTATTGTTATTTATATTATACCAATAAATAAGAATAATTGCAATACCTTATATTATTAACTAATTTTAGCGAAATTTAAAAGTTATCCACAACTAAAATAGTATTTTTTTAAAAAAATACTATTTTTTATTATTTTAAATAAAATAAAAACCTTTTAGAAAAGAGATTTCACTGGTATATTTCTGTTAATTCCTTGTATGGACGAAGATTATTATAATAATATAAACACTGGGACAATTCATTTTGCAAATACTCTATTAAATCAAATACTATATTTTCTAATAAATCAGACTCTATTATTTTCCAGAACCTTTTAATCTTTCCATTAGTTCGTGGCATATATTGTCTATTTAGTGGTGTTTAATTTCCATTTCAATAAGTTAATCGTTCAAAAGTATGCTTTTCTTAATCCTTGATATTTTTCCCTCCAAATTTAGACACATTATCAGATAATAATTCCTCAAACCTTATATTGTAATTTTTTATAAAATAGTCAAAATTCTTATTATTGCGAACATTGTTGTCAAAGTCTTAAGATTTGGAATTATCTCAATCTACACTGTTCTATTTGTATTATCAACAATAGTTATTAATAATATTATTGTAGTAGATTTAGTCTTTTATGTTTAAGTGATTTCTCCTGATCTCATAATAGTATATTTATTAAATTTAGCAACATAAATATTATCAATTATATTAAAGATCCATTATTATAATATTATTTTAATGCTTTGTTTATCTTGTTAAAATTTAAAAATAGGCAGTTTATAATGATTAGATATCTAATCATTATAAACTATCTAATATTTCAATACGATAAAATTTTACACCAAAATTTTTAGCGCTTTTCTTATTTTTCATCCAAATATCTAACCTATTAGAATAACGTTTATTCATTCTGTCCTGAACAGTAAAAATACGATTACCAGCATATTCAGGTATTCTTATTTTTGTTCCAAATTTTAACCAATTAACAGCTACAACATTTTCCTTATTATTTTTGCATAAATCAAAATTATCAGCTGTTATACAAGGAGAAGAATCACATTCATCCTTAGATGAACTATAAGCTGTGACTATATGATACTCTACTCTAACAATGCGTAGATAATTATTTTTTGGTAAATGATTGATAACTTTATTATTTTGATATACTTTCTCTTGATTTAATATCTCATTCAGAAGAATATTGTATTCATACTGCGCTTTCTTGTTAGCTTCTATTTTATGCTCTCTTACTGATGCTTGCGCAATAGTTGGCATATAGAAAAAAGAATTTTCTGAGATAATAATAAATAATAATAAATATAAACATTTATGTATTTTTTTAAGATTCTTTTTACTAATAAGCTGACTCTCTTTCATAATGATTTTAAATAAAAAATACCATAACTTAAATATTTATGGTATTTTTTTAAAAAATATTTAACTGTTGATTATATTCTATTTTTTAATATTAGTCAAGTGATATAATTGATTTATTACAATATAATTGTTATACTTTTTTAAAAGTATAACAATTATATTTATGAATATATTAGCCATTGAAACATCTTGTGATGAGACAGCCATAGCTATTGTAAAATTTAATAAAGATATGGTTAAAATTATTTCTCATAATGTCTTTTCTCAAATTAAAATTCACAATCAATATGGAGGAATTATCCCAGAAATTGCTGCGCGCAATCATGTTTTGAAAATAATCCCTGTACTAGATAAATCATTAAGTCAACTCAAAAAAAATAAGACAGGAAATAAGATTGATGCCATAGCTGTGACAGTAGGCCCTGGCTTAATTACATCATTGATGGTTGGAATAGAAACAGCTAAAGTGCTTTCTTATTATTGGGAAAAACCATGTATTGCAATAAATCATATTGAGGGCCATATTTATGCTAATTTTATAGATAATTCAAAAAATATTAAATTTCCAGCTATAATACTAACTGTATCTGGCGGACATACAAATATAATTTTAATGAAAGAACATCTAAAATATAAAATTATTGGCAAAACTTT
>JALTFF010000126.1 GCA_027007465.1 bacterium
TAGGTGATTATTCTAAGGCAAAGCAAGAATTAGGCTGGGAGCCAAAAATTAAATTTAATAAATTAGTAGAAATAATGGCAAGAGCAGACTATAACATGGAACGCAACGCATAATACAAAATACAGAATATAGAACATAGGACGCATAATATAAGCAAAACAATATCCAGAGGATAAACTATATTGTGTAACATCTCAAATAAGAGCGGCGTCATTATTAGTAATATTAAATTATATTAAAGGATATGAGAAGAAAAAGGAATAATTGTAAAGTATATAAAAATTTTTAGAAATTTCCTATGAACCATTAAAAAAATCAAAATATTTATTATTCTTTTCTTATAAAGAAAAATACATTACAAAAAAATATCAAAAACCATATATTCTATGAAACTAAATTCTAAAATTTATATTGCAGGACATAGAGGATTGGTCGGCTCAGCGATTAAACGTAATTTAGAAAATCATGGTTTTGTTAATCTAATTTTTAAAACTCATAAAGAATTAGATTTAACAAATCAATCAGCTGTTGCTAATTTTTTTCAGAGAGAAAAGCCAGAATATGTTTTTTTAGCCGCAGCTAAAGTGGGTGGAATTTTAGCTAATAACACATATCCAGCTGAATTTATTTATGAAAATTTACAAATTCAAAATAATATTATCCATCAGTCTTATTTAAATAAAGTTAGAAAATTATTGTTTTTAGGCAGCTCTTGCATTTATCCTAAACTTGCTCCTCAACCTATTAAAGAAAAGTATCTTTTAACAGGATTACTTGAACCTACTAATGAACCTTATGCAATTGCTAAAATTGCCGGAATTAAAATGTGTAAATATTATAACAAACAATATGGAACAAACTTTATATCTGTAATGCCAACTAATTTATATGGCCCAAATGATAATTTTGATTTAAATACTTCTCATGTTTTTCCAGCTTTAATTAGAAAATTCCACGAAGCTAAAATTAATAACAAAAAAGAAGTAACTCTTTGGGGAACAGGCAAGCCAAAAAGAGAATTTTTATATGTTGATGATTTGGCTGACGCTTGTATTTTTTTAATAAAAAATTACAATGCTAATGATGTTGGAGAATTTGTTAATATTGGAACTGGCAAAGATTTATCAATTAAGAATTTAGCTGAATTGATTAAAAATATAGTTGGGTTTAAAGGAAAAATTATTTGGGACACAAGCAAACCAGACGGCACACCTAGAAAATTACTTGATGTAAATCATTTGCATAAATTAGGATGGAAACATAAAGTAAATTTAGAACAGGGCATAGAAATGACTTATAAATGGTATAAGGCACATAATAAGTATAGTTTAAACATATAACATATTTTAAAACTCTAACTTTTAACTTTTGGTTTTACAAACTTTATGAGTTCAACAACAATTATAAAACCTAAGAAAACATTTAGCTGGGAAGACATAAAAGAAATTTGGAAATATAAGGAATTGCTTTATTTCTTTACTTGGCGAGATTTAAAAGTTAGATATAAGCAAACAGCCATTGGTATTTTATGGGCAATTTTTCAGCCATTTGTAAGTATGGTTGTATTTAGTATTTTCTTTGGAAAAATGGCAAAAATGCCATCTGATGGAATTCCTTATCCA
>JALTFF010000127.1 GCA_027007465.1 bacterium
CTTTCAAATTTATTTAATAGCTTATGATGAGGTTAACTAATACTGCTAATGCAGTGGCAGAGTGAAGCAGAATTCCTTTTTAAGAGTATTCAAGGAATTTTTCCTTGTTAAAAATAATTTATGAAAAAATTTTATAATCGTCAAAATGAATTAGTCTTATTAAATAAGCATTTTACTTTATCTAAGAATAGTTTATTTGTGGAGGTAATTATGGGACGACGGCGAATAGGCAAGACAGAGCTTATTAAAAAATATATTGACAAAAAGCAAGCATTATATTTTTATGCCACTAAAAAAAGTTCGCAGATTATTTTAAATGATTTTACCAATGTTTTAAAAGAATATTTTTCTTTTATTCCGTCAGAAATAAATAACTGGGAAGATTTTTTAAATTTAATTTTTGAATTAAGTAAAAACCAAAGATTAATTGTTATTTTTGACGAATTTCAAAATTTTAATAGTATTGATAAATCTATTTTTTCTATTTTACAGAAAGAAATTGATGAACATAAAAATAGTTCTAAAATGCATTTAATTTTTATTGGCAGTGTTCAGACCTTAATGGAAAAGATATTTATGAAAAAAGAGCCGCTTTATGGAAGGATTGATAATTTTATTTATTTAAAACCATTTAATTTTAGTGAGGTTGCCTTAATTTGCAAAGACCATAAAGTTAAAAATCTGGAAAATATTTTAAATCTGTTTTCTATTTTTGGCGGAGTGGCTAAATATTATGATTTTTTGGAAAAGTTTAATTTGTTTAATAAACAATTGGAAACAATTTTGAAAGAATTATTTATTAGCAGAAATACTCCTTTGTACAAAGAAGGAGAGAGTTTATTAATAGAAGAATTTGGGCAAGATTATGAAAGATATTTTGACATTTTATTTTGTTTAAGCATCGGCAAAACAAAAACAAGCGAAATTGCTTCTTTAATGCGATTGCCAGTGACAACTGTTAGCAAGTATATATCAATTTTAATTAAAGAATATAAATTAGTTGAAAAAAGAAATTTGCGACATAAAAAAAATAGCAAGGATAATCGTTATTATGTAAAAGACATTTTTTTAAGGTTTTGGTTTCATTATGTTTATAAAAATTACACAAAAATTGAAATAGGCAGTTATCAGCCAATTTTAGCTGATTTTAAAAAAACTTTTCCATATCATAAGGGATTTATTTTTGAAGAATTGGCAAGAGAACTTTTGTATAAAAAAATATTAGAAGAAAAAATATTGCCTTGTCAGCCGCAGATGATCAGTAATTATTGGGATAAAAAATATGAATTTGATATTTATGGTAAATGTGATAAAAGCTTTCTAATTGGTGAGATTAAATTAAATAGCAAGGCAATAAATAAAAAATTAATCAATAAAATTGAAGAATTTGTTGGTTTTAGAGGTAAAAAAGCAATTAAAGTGATTATAGCATTTGATAAAATTACAAATATTAAAATTAAAGAATTATTAAAGCAGAAAGATTTTTATGTTTTTAGTTTTAACAATTTAATACGCAGATACTGCTAATGCAGTGGCAGAGTGAAGCAGAATTCCTTTTTAAGAGTATTCAAGGAATTTTTCCTTGTTAAATCAATTATACTTTTCAGTATTATACTGTAA
>JALTFF010000128.1 GCA_027007465.1 bacterium
TCAAAAAAGCATAGGGTCGGGTTGTTAGATGCTGATATTCATGGTCCAAATGCTCCTAAAATGTTAGGAATGAAAAGGCAAGAGTTAGAAGTTATTAATAATAAAATTATTCCAGCAAAATTAGGAGATAATCTTTACATAATGTCAGTAGATTTTTTATCTGAAAATCAATCCCAGCCAATAGTTTGGCGCGGACCCTTAAAAACAAAACTTATCAATCAGTTTATTTCTGATGTGGAATGGCCAAGCCTTGATTTTTTAATTGTTGATTTGCCGCCTGGAACAGGCGATGAGACAATAACAATAATGCAATTATTGAAAAAAAATGCAGAAGCAATTATAGTTTCAACGCCGCAAGAAGTTTCACTAATGGATGTTGAAAAAATTGTTAATATGGCTAAGGAATTCAAAATACCAATAGCAGGGCTAATAGAAAATATGTCTGGTAATATATTTGGAAAAGGAAATGTGGAAAAATTTGCCAAGGGGCAAAAGATTAGGTTTTTAGGGGAAATTGAATTAAGCAAGATAATCGCTGCCTCGTCAAATTATGGTCAACCATTTGTCTTAAAAGAAAACACAGATTCTTATAAGCAATTTAACAATATTGTCCAAAAAATAATTTAATAATTTATATTATTTTAAATAAGTTAACCACATTATTTGCCAAATTTATTTTTAATCCTAAAATGATTAAGGATAAAATAAGCATTTAATGAAAACATATGAAAGAAAATAATTTTATTAAAAAATTTAATCCAGTTTGGTTTGCGACTGTTCTTGGCTTTGGCGGAATAGCGCTAACCTCAATTTTAACAGCAAATATTTTTAAAGTTTTATGGCTTAAACCAGTAGCTATTTTTTTGGTTTACTTTAACTTTTTGCTATTTTTATTTCTTTTTATCATCTGGTTGCTAAAATTAACTCTTTATTCCAACACTCTAATAAGTGAATTAAAACACACCACCATAGCCGGGTTTCATTCTTTAATGCCAGCAGCTATGGTTATGGTTTCCATCAATTTTTCCAAAATTGGAAAAATGTTTTCTCTTTGGCAATATCAAAATATAGCAGTTCTTTTTTGGGTAATTGGTGCAACTTTTGAATTTATTTTACTAACTTTGGCTGTTTATTTCTTAATTGTTAATGAAGATATGAAAATAGATTTTATGAATGGTGGTTGGTTAGTTCCACCAGTAGCCGCTTTGCTAACAGCCATTGCTGGCGCAGGAATAATCAATTTTATTTCTGGAATTGCTTTATCTGAAAGCATACTTTGGATAAATTATTTCTTTTTCGGAATGGGACTATTCATCTTCCTTTTAATTGCAGTTTCTTTGTTTAGCAAATTATTCTTTTTTGAAAAATTAAATCCGAAAATTTTCCCATCTTTATGGATTATTATGGTTCCATTTTCTTTAACCGCCCTATCTCTTACTTCTTTGGCCAAACAAACAGTCGCCTATTTGCCACAATTCAAAAATGCTTTAATGGGTTTTGGTTTGTTTATAAATCCAATGCTTATTGGAGCTGGATTATGGCTTTTAATAATTCTTTGCGCTTTGACCCATCACTATATAAGAAAAATGGAGCTTCCTT
>JALTFF010000129.1 GCA_027007465.1 bacterium
TTCCTTCAATTAAATCGTAATTCTTTGTTTCTTCAAGGGTTACCCAAGCGTGTTCTGTGAGAGCAGGACAAAGTTTAACTTCGCCTTTATGGTGATCGGCAAAAAGACTAACAATGATTGTCGGTATGTTATCAGGGCGGATATAGGAAAGACTTGTTAGGTAGCGAATATTCTTGATAGTTAATCCAACTTCTTCCATAGCTTCTCTTTTTAATACATCTTCAAAGATATTGTACCAATGAGCAGAGGTGTCTTTTGGTCTTTTCGCATAATCGTCCAATTCTAATTTCCCGCCTGGAACAGTCCATTGATTTGGAAAAGCTTTTTCTGTCGGCGCTCTTTTAGTGATCAAAAACTTTCCATCTTTGATGATAATTCCTGTTACAGAGATATAATGAGCTTTTTGAGGATCGTACATAAGATTGATTTTAGTGTATGTGATTAGTTATTACTATTTTATCACAAAAGAAAGCAAAATTTGAAAAAATTAAATTTTAGATAATGTTTATATATATTTGATGTTTTGTGTAGTGGAACAAAATTTGGTCGAACAAAGTAAACCAGATATACCATGTTAGGTGATGTTTTATTTAAAATCCTAAAGTTTTTCATATAATTCACCATTACAACTTTTTCTCATCTGCGATACCTTTTTATTAATTTTATCGATTATTAGTTTGTAAAAAAATAACTTGATAGCGTTTGGACGATTTTTGTATTTATCAGTCGCGTAATAATCTGCTGGCTCATCCCAGACGCCTTGGTTCTCTACAACTGCGTCCATCTGAACAAATTTTTCATCATCTATATTAAACGCGGAACTTGATTCTCCACTGGAACAAGCTATTGAATATCCTGTATCCCAGCCCTTCTTATTCAGTTCTAATTTTCCTGCCCGATAAAAATTCTCATCATTAATGTATGAATCCAATCGTCTCCATTTCCCATCTATTTCAATTTCTATCCAGCTATGGGACAACAGGGGTGGCAGTAATTTATAGGCAAGCCCAGTGAAAAGCCCTTTTTGTATTTCCTTTTTGATAAGTGAAAAATGTATGCGGGCAGGTATCCTGATAGCTTTGCACAAAGCCAGAAACAATGTTGTTTTGGTGTTGCACTGCCCCATACCAAGCTTTATTGTATCAGAAGCTTTAACTAAATCTCCGTTTAGTGGAAAACCGAATTTGATATTGTCACGCACATAAAAAAACAATTTTTCTATCTTCCCGCGAATAGAGTCTTCTCTATCAGTCAATCTTTCAGCGGTTTCCCGAACCAATGGATGATCATAATCTGCTAATTTTTCTATTTTTCTCATATTTATTTTATTCTTTAAAATGTCGCCTAACTTATTTTTATCCGAAGTATAACCCTAAAATATCACAAAAAACAATTTTTGGTAATTATTAATCTTGTCTAATACAAAATGAGTGTGAATTTCAGATTTTGATTTTTAGCAATATTTCGGCGCCGATCGTCCGACTTTTGTTGCCAATCAGGATTTTAGGATTTGTCCATCAAATTCTCATTCTCAAAAAACCAAAAAATAATAGGGATTATTAATCTTATCTCATACTGGTTAAAATAAACCGAGCTAT
>JALTFF010000130.1 GCA_027007465.1 bacterium
CAGTAGAATTTATTAGTTTTATGGCTACAAGTTTTAAGATTTTTGTTGATGATTCAATAGCAAGAATATTAGTTTATGAGATTAGCGAGGCTTTAGGAAAAGAATGTGTAAGGGTTTTAAAATCCATGGAGAGCAAGGATGTAAGATTAAGCAAGGAGATTATGATTAAAAAAGTATATAATGTTATTTTAGTGAAATTAGGCTGGGGCAATATTAAATTTAAAGAGCTTAACTTAAAAAAAGAAAGAATAGTGTTAGAAAGTATTAATAATCCTTGCTTTTTAGTGCCAAAAACTGGCTATGAGTTGATTAAAGGAATATTAGCTGGCGCTTATAAAGAAATAACTGGTAAAGCAATTTATTATAAAATAATAGAAGAAAATAAAATGGAAAAAAAGCTTACTCTAAAAGCAACGAAGGAAATTCCAGAAGAAATTTCAATAAAAGGTAAAGTTGTTTTATTAAAACAAAGCGAAAAAGAAAAGTTAGAAGCAATGGTTAGAGAAAGAACAAAGGAATTTCAAGAAAAGGTAGAAGAATTAGAAAAATTTCAAAAATTAACAATTGGAAGAGAATTAAAAATGGTTAAGTTAAAGAAAGAAATTAAAGAACTTCAAAAAAAATTAAAACAAGAAAAATTTAAGAAATAATATGATTCAAAGTCAGATTACTAAAGAGGAAATTAAAAGATTAATCAAGATTGACGGCAAAGTAAGAGGGCAAACATTATTGACAGATTTTGGTTATATAAAAGAAAAAAAGGGTAAAAGAGGAATAGTTCTTTTAAAAAATAAAATAAAAGAATGGAACGCGCCAATAGATTATGATAAAATAAAAGCTTTAAATTGGTATCCAGTTGGTTTTAGAGCTATTTCTTTATTAGCTATTAAAGAAGTTTTTAATTGGGGAGATGAGGAAATAGAAAAGATAGGCAATACTGCTCCAAAATATTCTTTTATTGTTAAAATGTTAATAAAATATTTTTTTTCCCTTGCTCAAACATATAAAAATGCTCCTCTTTATTGGAAAAAACATTATAGTGTTGGAGAATTAGAAGCTCCTAAGATTAATGAAAAAGAAAAGTACCTTGTTCTGAGGCTAAAAAATTTTAAAGTTCATCCAATTCTTTGCCCTCTTCTTAAGGGTTATTTTTTAAGAATTGCTCAATATGCGCTTGGTGGCAAAAAAGCAACTATTAAAGAGACAAAATGCGAATTTAATGGATACCCATATCATGAGTTTATAATAACATGGAGATAACAAAAAAGAAAAAAATAGAATTTACTAAAATTAAAAATCAAGAATTATTAGATGAACTTAAAAGCACTAAAGAAGATTTAAATGATTTAGAAGTATATATAAGAGAATTTTCATCTTTCCTTCCATTTGCTGTTTGCTCTATAAATCCCCTAGGTATTATTATTGATATTAATCAGGCTTTTCAAAAATTAACTGGCTATGGAGAAATGGAAATTGTAGGAGAGTTTTTAGCTAAGTATTTTTTAGAAAAGAAAAAAATTAAAGCTTTATTAAATAAAGCGCGCCAAGAAGGGAATAGATTAGTTAAGGAATTAACTTTATTTTCTAAAAAAGGGAGGAAAATTCCCATAAGAGCGTCTGTTTCTGTTAGAAAAAATGAAAGAGGTAATTTTATTGGTTATTTTGTTGGAATAGCTGATTACACTAAAATTAAAAGACTTCAAAAGGATCTTAGAGAAAAAGTTAGAGAAAGAACTGCAGAGTTGAGAGATAAAATAAATGAGTTAGAAAGAGAAAAAGAAATAGAAATAGTTTTAAGGATAAGAGAAAAAGCAAAAGTTTTTGATATTAGAAAAAAGGTTGAAGAATTGAAAAATGCTAGAACTGCATTATTAAATATTTTAGAAGATGTTGAGGAAGAGAGAAGGGGAGCTGAAGCAGAGAGAAATAGAACAATATCTATTATTAGTAATTTTACTGATGGACTTTTAATCTTTGACAAAGAAGCAAAGCTTTTTTTAATTAACCCTAAAGCTAAGAGTTTATTAAAAATAAATAATAAGATAAAATTATTAGGAAGCTCTATAACTGATTTTGCAAAAAAAGTAGAATTTAAACCTATATTGAATTTATTAAGCAAAGACATTAAGCAGGTTTCTAGGAAAGAACTTCAAATTAGAAGAGGATTAATTTTAGAAGTAAGCTCATTGTTTATTTTTCATAAAAAAGATGTAGTAGGAAAATTAGTAATCTTGCATGATATCACTAGAGAGAAATTGATTGAAAAAATGAAAACTGAATTTGTTTCTATCGCAGCGCATCAATTAAGAACTCCTCTATCAGCTATAAAATGGACTTTAAAAATGTTATTAGATGGAGATTTAGGCAAGATAACTATTGAACAAAAAGAATTTATTAAAAAAACATATCAAAGTAATGAAAGAATGATAGGGTTAATCAATGATCTTTTAAATGTTAGCAGAATTGAAGAAGGGAGATATTTATACAAGCCTATTTTATGTAATATCATAGAAATAATTCAATCTGTAATAGATTCTTTAAAGCAAGAGATTGTTAGAAAAAAAATTATTTTTAAGTTTGAAAAACCAAAAGAAAAACTACCTCAAGTTAAAGCAGATAAAGAAAAAATTAAATTAGCTATTCAGAATCTTACTGAAAATGCTATTAAATATACTAAACCAGGGGGAAAAATAACTATTTTTTTAAGGCATAGTAAGAAAAAGATAGAATTTGAAGAAAAAGATACTGGTGTTGGTATTCCGAAAGATCAGTATAGTAGGATATTTACAAAATTTTTTAGAGCAAGTAATGCGATAAAGATGGAAACTGAAGGCTCTGGCTTGGGACTATATATTGTTAAAAATATTATCAATGCGCATGGAGGAAAGATTTGGTTTAAATCAAAATTAGACAAAGGCACGAGTTTCTTTTTTGAACTCCCTATCTCTAAAAAATAAAGTATATTGTGTTGTAAAAACAAGATACTGCTTTACTTCAATTTGAATGGCAGGTTTATTACAAAGAAGTTGGGCATCTTTCCTTTAAAGTATGATAGATTATTAGCTTGATAAAATTTATGTTTGACAATTTTATATATAAAATATAAAATAATAATTAATTTCATTGATTTATGAATAAAAAAATTTTAATAATTGAAGATGAGGAGATTTTATTAGATCTCCTTCAAAAAAAATTATCTAAGCAAGGTTATGATGTTTCAGTTGCCAGAGACGGAGAAGAAGGTCTTAATGCTATTAGAAAAATTAAGCCAGATCTTATTTTATTAGATATTGTTATGCCAAAATTAGGGGGGTTTAAAGTTATGGAGGAAAAAGCTAAAGATTCTAATATTAAAGATATTCCTGTAATTATTATTTCAAATTCTGGACAACCTGTGGATCTTAATAAAGCTAAAAAATTAGGAGCAAAAGATTGGTTGGTTAAGACAGAATTTGATCCACAAGAAGTAATTGATAAAGTGATAAAACAAATAGGTAAATAATAAATATTTTTTTAAATTTATTTTAAAATTTATGAACCAGAAAAATAATATTCTTGTTATTGAGGATGATAAATTTTTAAGAGAGTTAATGGTTAGGAAACTTTCAATAGAAGGTTTTAAGGTTTCTGAGGCAGTTGACGGGGAAGAAGGAATAAAAAAAATTAAAAAGGAAAAACCAGATTTAATTTTGCTTGATATTATTTTGCCTGGCATTGATGGTTTTAATGTTTTGTCAAAAAAGAAGAAAGACCCAAGCATAGCTTCAATTCCAGTAATTTTACTTTCTAATTTAGGGCAAAAACAAGATATTGAAAAAGGACTAAAATTAGGAGCGACTGATTATTTAATTAAAGCTAACTTTACACCTGAAGAGATTGTGAATAAAGTAAAATCACTTCTTAAATAGTCAGAGATTTAAATTAGCGCGGATTAAAATTTTAAAAAGGAGCTTGACTTTCTTAGAGGAATTAAGCTCCTTTTTATAGATATATTAATTTAAACGTTTTTATTGGAAATTTTTAATAAAATAAAATGTAAAATTTATTACAATGGATTTATGCAGATAAAAATTCCAGATTATGTTTTTGAAATAATAAATAGTTTGGAAAAAGCTGGCCATGAAGCCTATATTGTAGGCGGTTGTGTGAGAGATTTATTATTAATGGAAAAACCAAATGATTGGGATATTACAACAAATGCAAAGCCAGATGAAATTTTAGAAATTTTTCAAAATAGTAAATATGAAAATAAATTTGGAACAGTATTAGTATCAATAGATGGACAGAACAAGCCAGTAGAAATTACAACATATAGGTCAGAAAGCAAATATAGCGACAAGCGTCATCCAGATATAGTAGAGTTTGTTGATTCATTAGAAAAAGATTTATCAAGGAGAGATTTTACTATTAATGCAATGGCAATTAAATTGAAAAACAGGAACAAGGAACTAAAAGATAGTGATTATGAAATTATTGATTTATTTGGTGGACAGAAAGATTTGAAAAGAAAAATTATACGAGCTGTTAGGGAACCGCTTGATAGATTTAAAGAAGATGCATTAAGAATGCTAAGGGCTATTCGTTTTGCGACAGAATTATCTTTTAAAATAGAACCAAGAACAGAGCGAGCAATTAAAAAAATGGCTGGCGCTATTAAATTTATTGCCAATGAAAGGATTAGAGATGAGTTTATAAAAATATTAAAAACAGAACAATCTTATAAAGGCATTTTATTATTAAATAAAACAAAATTATTACAGTATATTATTCCAGAATTAACAAATGGTATAGGAGTGAGGCAAAATCGTCATCATATTTATACTGTTTTTAAGCATAACTTGCTCACATTAAAGTATTGCCCAAGTAAAGATTGGCGTGTTCGTTTATCAGCTTTGCTTCATGATGTAGCTAAACCGCAAACAAAAAGAGGACAAGGATATAATGCGACTTTTTATAATCATGATATTATTGGGGCAAAAATAGCAACTAAAATAATGACTAGATTAAAATTTTCAAACAAAGACATAGAAAAAGTATCCATCCTAATTCGTAATCATATGTTTTATTACAATGTTGGAGAAGTTACAGAAGCTGCTGTTCGTCGTTTAATTCGTAAAGTTGGTAAAGAAAATATGAAGGATTTAATTGATTTGCGAATTGCTGATCGGCTTGGTTCTGGAGTTCCAAAAGCAAAGCCATATAAATTAAGGCATTTAGAATACTTGATAAAAAAAGTAAGTCAAGATCCATTAAGTGTGAAAAAATTAAATATAAATGGCAAGGAGATAATGGAGATAATTAAAATAAAGCCAGGACCTAAAATTGGCGCTATTTTAGATGTTTTATTGAGTGAGGTAATAGAAAATCCAAAATTAAACAATAGCGAATATTTAAAGAAAAGAACAATGGAGTTAAATAAATTAAATCTCAATAATTTGAGAAAAAGAGCTAAAGAAAAAATACAAGAGAAAAAAATGGAAGATGATAAAATTTTAAAAAAGGAATTTTGGGTAAAATAAATTTGGGCCTGTATTTTAGTGGTAGAATAGCGCATTCGCATTGCGCTGACGCGAGTTCAATTCTCGCCAGGTCCACCAAAGACGATTAGCCGGCCCATGCCTACTGGCAGGCAGGTCGCTTTGGGGCTTTCGCCGCCGC
>JALTFF010000131.1 GCA_027007465.1 bacterium
TCTTTTGTGATTTTTCCTTCAGCATAAAGTCTTTTTAAATCTTGATCCATTGAAGTCATTCCAATATTAGAGCTAGTTTCTATAGATGTTCTAATTTGCGCTATTTTATCTTCTCGTATCATATTAGAAATAGCTGGATTATTTGTCATTATTTCTCTTGCTGCAATTCTGCCTCCTCCTTTCATTGGAAGTAAACGTTGGCTAATGACAGCTGCTAATGTTGATGATAATTGCATTCTAATTTGGGTTTGTTGATAAGGCGGAAATGAATCAATAATTCTATCTATTGTTTGAGCTGCGCTATAAGTGTGTAATGTTGCTAAAACAGAATGGCCAGTCTCAGCTAATGTAATGGTTGTGGCAATTGTTTTTAGATCTCGCATTTCTCCAACCATAATAATATTAGGATCCTGCCTTAAAACATGCTTTAAACCAGCATCAAAAGAAAGCATATCTATATTAAGCTGACGTTGTGTAATAATGCTTTTAATTGGTTGAAAAATAAATTCTATAGGGTCTTCTAAGGTAATAATATTTTCTTTTCTTGTTTGATTAACATAATTAATCATAGCTGCTAAACTTGTAGATTTTCCACATCCAGTAGGACCTGTTACTAAAATTAGTCCTTGTTTTTTGTCTAATAATTTATAGACTATTTCTGGCATTAAAATATCTTCTAAGCTAGGAATTTCTTTAGGAATAACTCTAGCTGCTAAAGATATATTGTTTGATTCAAAATATAAATTTATCCTAAATCTACAATCTTGACTTTTAAGTTCATAAGATAAATCATAATCTTTTTCTCGAAAAAAACGTTCTTTTTGTTCTTTATTAAGAATTTCATTGACAAATTCTTTAATTTTTGTTTGAGTAATTGGCTCTAATTGTTGTATTTCAAATAATTCTCCATTAATACGCAGAACTGGCTTTATTCCTACAATTAAATGAATATCTGAAGCTTTTCTTTCATAAGCAAATTTAAAGAGTTTTTTTAATTCCATATTAAATATTATTAGAATAGTTATAAAGCATTTTAATAAAGATATTTATAGTTTTTGTCTTAAAACTTTTAAGATTTAATTTAAAAAATATAATTTTAAAAATAATAGATTACTCCCAACCTTTTTTTTCTATAGCTTTTTTAGCTGCTTTTTCTTCTGCTTCTTGCTTAGAGCTTCCTTCTGCATCTGCTATTAAATCATTAGCAAGATAAGCTCCAATTTTAAAAACTTTAGCATGATCAGGACCTGATTCACTTATAAGTTTATAGCTTGGAGTAATTGATAATTTTTCTTGAGCCACTTCTTGAAATCTTGATTTGGGATCAAGGTAAAGTTTATTTTTTAATATATCTTTAAAATGAATAAGAAAATATTTTTCAATAAATTTTTTAGCTTGTTCAATCCCTTGATCTAAATAAATAGCTCCAATTAACGCTTCTACAGAATTAGCTAAAATAAGACGTCTAGCCTTAACACTTTTATCTTTTTCTTCGCCTTTAGAGAGAAACAAATAATCTTCAATTTTTAAATTTTTAGCAACTAAAGTAAGCATTTTTGAGTTTACTAAACTTGCTCTCCAGTTAGTCATTGTTCCTTCTTGTTCATTAGGATATTTATGATAAAGAAATTCAGTAATTATTAATTCTAAAACAGCATCTCCTAAAAATTCCAATCTTTCATTTTGTCCTAATCTAAAATTTGGATGTTCGTTTAAATATGATCTATGAATTAAAGATTGCGTTAATAAGTCTTTGTTTTTAAAAACAAAACCAATTTTTTTCTCAAAAATAGATAAATCTTTCATTTTTATGATAACAAACAATGAACAATAAATATAGCTGAGCTAATTTACTCTTCAATATTTGTTGTAAATTATTTTATTTTTCCATTATTAACATCTCTTAAAATTGCTCCTAAAACCCCATTAACAAATTTGCCGCTTGTTGCGCTTCCAAATGTTTTAGCAATTTCAATAGCTTCATTAATTGCTACTTTATTAGGCATATCTTTATTAAATACAATTTCAAATATACCTAAACGGATTACATTTCTGTCAATTATAGCTATTTGTTCTAATGGCCATTCTGAGGCATATTTAATAATAAATCTATCAATCTGCTTTATGTTTTTTAGAACTCCATTTACTAAATATTCAATAAACCCATAATCTTTAAAATTAGGCGCAAATCTTTTGAGATTTTCTTTAACTATATCATTAATGTCTTTTTTCTGTCCATTAAAATCCCATAAATACAAAGATTGCAATGCAATAGTTCTTGATAGATGTCTGTTTGACATAAAGATAATGATCTATTATTTTAAGATAAATTTATTGACTTTTCTTTCTGACTTTTATCTTAATTACTTCTTTGCCATTATAATTTCCACAAAATGGGCAGACATGATATGGTTGAATAAGTCTTCCACATTTAGGGCATTTTATAAGTTTTATTTGTTTTAATGAATGATGCGATCTTCTTTGTTTTACAGAACTAGAAGTTTGACGTTTTTTAGGAACAGACATAAATAAAATTTTTTAATTGTTATTTACTTTCTCATAATACACTATATTTATAATTTTGTAAAGCCTTTTATATAATATTACTTTATTTTAGATTTTTTGGCATTTTTATTAAACACATTAAGCTCTTTTTTGAATAGAGTGATAAATCCTCTAAAAGCTCCTTTTTTAGTGGACGATACAGGATTTGGACCTGTGACCTCTTCAATGTCGCTGAAGCGCTCTAACCAGCTGAGCTAATCGTCCTTATGCGCAAAGTGCATCATACTAATGTATAATAATAGTTGGACATAGCATCTACGAATGTTAATAAGCAATTTTTTTAACAATGTTAACAGGAGAAAGGGGATTAACTCAATAGGGAATTGCTTATTTATAAAAATACATTTAAGTGATTCTTTTTGAAGTCGGAATATATTTATTAATATGGAATACAAAAATTTAATTTTGACAGAAATAAGCTGAAAGTTATTAGTAAATCATCAACTATTATATTATATATGTTGCGGGGGTCGGATTTGAACCGACGACCTTCGGGTTATGGGCCCGACGAGCTGCCTCTGCTCTACCCCGCGATATTATACAAGTGGGCGTGCCTGGACTTGAACCAGGGACCTCCTCATTATCAGTGAGACGCTCTAACCAGCTGAGCTACACGCCCTCTAATATTTTATAATAATAAATTATATTAAAAATTGCAAATATTTAAACATTTATTGTGTTATATACGTTATATTAAAAAATTGGCTTTTTTAGCCAATTTTTAAATGATTCTGCAATTATAGATGCCAATTCTCTCTTAGGTTAAAAGTAGATTTTAATCTAAGAATCGACATAAATTTTAATTTATGAAAAACATAAATTAAAATTATTATCTCCTTAGAAAGGAGGTGATCCATCCACAGCTTCCGCTACGGATGCCTTGTTACGACTTTACCCTTGTTGCCAATCTTGCCTTCTTCCGCAGGTCTGCGAAATTTGGGCACTACTGACTCCCTTGGTATGACGGGCGGTGTGTACAAGACCCGAGAACGTATTCACTGTGACATGCTGATTCACAGTTACTAGCGATTCCAGCTTCATGAGGTCGAGTTGCAGACCTCAATCCGAACTGAGAGAAGTTTTGGGGATTGGCTCCATCTTGCGATTTAGCTGCCCTTTGTACTTCCCATTGTAGCACGTGTGTTGCCCAGGACGTAAGAGACATGCTGATTTGACGTCATCCCCATCTTCCTCCCAACCTTTTATGTCTAATAAAAATATTATCCACAAAAGGCTGGGCGGTCTCCTAAGACAAGTAAAACTTAGGATAAGGGTTGCGCTCGTTTCCCGAGTTAACGGTACATCTCACGACACGAGCTGACGACAACCATGCATCACCTCTATAGCACCCTCTAAGGCTTTTACATCTCTGTAAAATGCAGCTATAGTTTGAGCCCTGGTGAGGTTTTTCGCTTATTATCGAATTAAACCACATGCTCCACCGCTTGTGCGGGTCCCCGTCAATTCCTTTGAGTTTTAAGCTTGCGCTCGTACTCCCCAGGCGGGATGCTTAAGGGGTTACCTTAGGTAAACAACACTGATAGGGTCGATTTAACTACCAATGTTTAGCATCCATCGTTTACGGCGTGGACTACCGGGGTATCTAATCCCGTTCGCTACCCACGCTTTCGTGCTTGAGCGTCAGAATCGTTCTAGTAAGCTGCCTTCGCTTTTGGTGTTCTTGCCGATATTAACACATTTAACCGTTACACCGGCAATTCCGCTTACCTCTCCCGATCTCTAGTTTGCCAGTTTTTCTTGCGGATTTGAAGTTGAGCCTCAAAATTTAACAAGAAACTTAACAAACCGCCTAGACACACTTTACGCCCAGTAAATCCGAATAACGCTAGGGGCACTCGTATTACCGCTGCTGCTGGCACGAGTTTAGCAGCCCCTTATTCCTTCGCTAACGTCAATCTCGCACTCCGCACGAGAAAATCCGAAGCATCTGTCTGCCAGAATAATAGGCAGACCTGTCTGCCAGAATAATAGGCAGACCTGTCTGCCAGAATAATAGGCAGACCTGTCTGCCAGAATAATAGAATAATAGGCAGACGAAATCCGAAATCTTTACCTCATTAGAAATTTTTAACTTCTAATGAGGCGAGCAAATTCAAATGTTCAAAACGAAAATCATTGTTTTGGATATTTGGACTTCGGTTATTTGATTATTGTTTCAAGATTCAAACTTCAAATTTCCTTGTGCGAAGCACAAGACTTCTTCACGAAGAAAAGCCCTTTACGCCCCGAAGGGTTTCTTCAGGCACGCGGCGTCACTTCTTCAGGCTTTCGCCCATTGAGAAATATTCTTGACTGCAGCCTCCCGTAGGAGTATGGGCAGTGTCTCAGTCCCATTGAGGCGGATTGTGCTCTCACACCCGCTACCCGTCATTGCCTTGGTAAGCTATTATCTTACCAACAAGCTGATAGGACATAGGCCACTCTTGAGGCAGAGCAAAGCTCCTTTAAGCAGGAATGACTTGTGTCCCCCCGCTTTTATCAAGTATTATCCCAGATTTCTCTAGGTTATTCTTGTCCTCAAGGTATGTTACCAATGTGTTACGCTCCCGTTTGCCTTGTCAATGCAAAAGCATTGGCAATCGACTTGCATGCCTTAGATACGCCGCCAGCGTTCATTCTGAGCCAGGATCAAACTCTCAAAAAATATAAAAGAATTAAATCTTTTTAAGTTCTATTAAATAATTGAACTGTTTTGTTATTTATCAAAACAACTATTTTATAAATAAAATAGCAAAAGATTATTCTTTTAAAAAATAAATAAATTTAATTTAAAAGAATTGGCACCTATAATTACAAAACCATATTTTACTTTGTGTTTTATAAAACACAAAATTCTTGTTAAAGAACATTGTATATATACTTTATAAAAAAGTTTTCATTTTGTCAAGTCTGTGTATAACGCCACCCTAAATTGGACTCCACAGGCATTTTAAAAGGTTGAATAATAGATTGTTTTTTAAGTTGGCCTTGTTGTATTTTGAGCAACTGTTCTTTCTGCCATTGTATCATAAATTGCACA
>JALTFF010000132.1 GCA_027007465.1 bacterium
TTATTAAATAATATATTCTATGCGTATTTATGCCTTAAAAAATTTACCTCCTGAAATTGTTGCTGTCACATTTGCAAAATGTTCTCGCTCCCCTCTTATGTTTGATAAAATAGCTAAGCAAGTGACAGAAGAAAGTTCTGCTAAATTTAATAAAAAATGGGTTATTGACTTTGGGCATGGCTCAATTGCAGAGCATGCTTTTCTAAATATTGCTATTGAAGATGTTTCTCTTCTGGCAATAGAATGCATTGAGAGTAATCGCTTAGCTTCTTATACTGAAAAATCATCGCGCTATCAAATTTATAACAGTAAAAGAGTTTATATTCCACAAGAATTTGATAAAAATCCAGAAATAAGAAAAATCTACAAAAATGCAATTGATAAACTTTTTAAAACTTATCAAGAATCAATAGAACCAATTAAAAATGTTATTATAAAAAAATATCCTAAAAAGAAAAATGAAGATCAAAAAATATATGAAGCAAGAATGAGGTCAAAATGGATGGATGTTTCAAGGTTTTTGTTGCCAAGCGCTAGTTTAGCTAACTTAGGAATGACAGCCAATGCGCGCAGTTGTGAGCATGCTATTGAAAAAATGCTTTCAAATCCATTAAAAGAAGTTCAAGAAATAGGTCAAAAATGCAAGAAAGTTGCCTTAGATATTACTCCAACATTAATAAGATATGTTTCACCAAATGAATTTAATATTAATAATGAAAAAAAATTAGAACAAGAAATGGAAAAAGAAAATTTAAAAGAAACCCCACTTGAATTTAAAGGAGAAATAAAAGTTGATTTAGTTGATTATGATAAAAACGCTGAGGATACTATTTTAACAGCTCTCTTGTATAAATATAGAACTATTTCATATAAAAAAGCTAAAAAAATCATACAAAGAAAAAATTATAAAGAAAAAGAAAAAATTTTTGATAGTATTTTGAAAAATATAAAAAGTATTTATGATAAACCTCCACGTGAATTTGAATATGTTTACTATACATTTGATTTACTAATAGATCAAGGAGCTTATTATGATTTTAAAAGGAATAGAATTATGACACAAACACCACAAATTTTAACAGCAGATTATGGTTATTTTACACCTGAGTTAATAATAGAATCTAAAATAGAAAAAGAATATAAAGAAGCTATTGATATTGCAAGTGAAGCTTATCATAAAATATATAAACAATTTAAAGACCAAGCCCCTTATATAATAACTAAAGCGCACGCGCGAAGAGTGCTAATGAAAATGAATTTAAGGGAATTATTTTACTTTATTGGATTAAGAAGCAGACAAGCTGGACATTTTTCTTATCGTAAAGCTTCTCAAATGATTTATGATAAAGTTGCTAAAGCGCATCCAATGCTGGCAAAATATATTTTAGTTGATAAGAGCTAAATTATTTAAAATAATAAAAACATTTTTTATAATATGAATAATAAAATTGTAATTGGTCTAATTGGAGAGCAAGCTAGCGGCAAAGGAACTGTTGCCAAAGCAATAATAAATAAATATCACGCAGAAAAATTTAGAACATCAGCTATTTTGGAAAAAATTTTAGATACTCTTAA
>JALTFF010000133.1 GCA_027007465.1 bacterium
CAAAGAAATCATGGCAAAGAAATAAAAGTAAAACATATTTTAATTTGTTGGCAGGGGCTGAAAAGATGTAAATCAAAATATAAAACAAAGCAAGAAGCTAAAAAAGAGATTGAAATGATTAAGTCATTAGTGACAAAAAACAATTTTTCAAAAATGGCTAAGAAATTTTCAAATGGTCCTAGCGCTGCAAATGGAGGTGAATTAGGTTGGTTTAGCAAAGGTATGATGGTGCCAAAATTTGAGCAAGCTGCTTTTTCATTAAAAAATGGTGAAATTTCAAATATTGTAGAAACTCAATTTGGTTTTCATTTAATTTATAAGGAAAATGAAAGACCTCTTAAAGAATATAAATTAAGAAAAATTTTAATTAAAACAAAGACTAAGAAAGATATTTTACCTCCTCCAAGCCATTGGAAAAATACTAAACTAAGTGGTAAGCATTTAGAAGATGCAGAAGTGACTTTTAATAGCAAAACAGGATTGCCAGAGGTTTCTTTAAGATTTAATAGTGAGGGTAAAAAATTGTTTGCTGACATTACAACAAGAAATGTGAAAAAAGTAGTGGCTATTTTCTTAGATGGGCAACCAATTAGTACGCCAGTTGTTCAAGAGCCAATAAAGGATGGGAGGGCAGTGATTAGTGGAAGGTTTACTTTAGCTGAAGCTAGAGCTCTGGCTCAAAGGCTTAATGCTGGAGCATTGCCAGTGCCAATAAAATTAGTATCACAACGAACTATAGGAGCTAGTTTAGGAATGGAAAGCGTTAAAAAAAGTATTAACGCAGGCTTGTTAGGACTAATTTTAGTAATGATTTTTATGTTAGTTGTTTATCGTTTGCCTGGTTTATTAGCTGATTTTGCTTTAATTATTTATGGTATTTTACTTTTAGCTATTTTTAAAATATTTTCTTTTACTTTAACTTTATCAGGAATTGCGGGGCTTGTATTGTCTATTGGAATGGCAGTTGACGCCAATGTGTTAATTTTTGAACGTTTTAAAGAAGAAATACGATTAAATAAACCTTTATCACTGGCTATTGATGAAGGTTTTAAAAGAGCATGGCCATCAATCCGTGATGGAAATATTTCTACTTTAATTACTTGTTTAATTTTAATGACATTTACATCTTCAATTGTTAAAGGATTTGCGGTTATCTTATTTATTGGAGTTCTTGTTTCAATGTTTTCTGCCATTATTATTACTAAGAACTTCTTAGATATATTTTATAGTAAAAAATTTGAAAAATATAAATGGCTTCTTATTGGTAAATAATTTTTATTTTATGCTTAATATTATTAAAAAAAAGAAAATTTTTTTAACAATTTCTGGGACATTAGTTGCTATTTCCTTGATTTTATTATTTATATGGGGATTAAAGTTAGGTATTGATTTTATTGGCGGAAGTTTATTAGAAGTGAAATTTTCAAAAAGACCAAATGTTGTAGAAACGCAAGACAAGATTGCTGAACTCAATTTAAATAATATTACAATACAGCCAGTAGGAACATCAAATATGATTTTCCGCTTTCAAAATATTGATGAGAAAAAACATCAGCAATTATTGGCTAAATTAAAAGAATTAGATAAAAACGCAGAACAAATGCGTTTTGAAGCAATTGGGCCGAGCATTGGCAATGAGTTAAAACATAAATCAATTTATGCGATTTTATTTGTTATTATTGCTATTATTTTATATATTTCTTGGGCGTTTAGAAAAGTTTCAAAGCCAGTTGAATCTTGGAAATATGGTGTTATTGCAATTGCAGCTTTGTTTCATGATGTAATGATTACTATTGGAGTATTTGTTATAATGGGAAAATTTTTAAATACAGAAGTAAATGCTCCATTTGTAGCTGCAATATTAACTGTTCTTGGCTATAGTGTGAATGATACAATTGTTGTTTTTGACAGAATTCGCGAAAATTTGCCTAAAAGTGATGAAGATTTTGAAGGTACTGTGAATACGAGCATAAATCAAACTATATATCGTTCAGTATATACTTCTTTTACAACTTTATTAACTCTATTAGCAGTTTACTTCTTAGGTGGTTCTAGTATTAAAGATTTTGCTTTAGCTCTTTCAATAGGGGTTTTCGTAGGAACATATTCATCTATATTTTTAGCTTCACCATTACTAACAGTTTGGGAAAAATGGGATAGAAGAAGATTAAAAAATTAAATTATTAAATCTAAAAGTGATAAAACTTTTAAACAGGAAATTTGTAGTAAGAGATTATAAAACTTATTAAGATTTCTTTAAAATAAAATCAAACTATTTCTATATTTCATTTCTATATTTAAAAGCAGAAGATAAGGTTGCTTCATCAGAATATTCTATGTCACCACCAACTGGCAATCCCTTTGCCAGTTTGGTAATTTTTACATTATATTGTTTTAAAATTTTTGTTAAATATAAAATTGTTGTTTCACCTTCAAGATTAGGATTAAAAGCTAAAATTACTTCTTTAACTTGACTATTTTTCAAACGATTGATAAGTTGTCTGATATTTAATGTTTTAAGATTTATTTTATCACTAGTATTAATAACACCACCTAGAATATGATAAATGCCATTATAATTCTGTAAATTTTCAATAGCTAACATATCTCTTGTTTCAGCTACAACACAGATTTTAGTTTTATCTCTTTTAATGTCAGAGCATATTGGACAAGGATTTGTCTCGCTTACAGCTCCACATATTTGGCAAATAGTAGTTTTATTTTTTAAATTTAAGAGACAATTAGCAAATTCTTTTATTTCTTCATTTGATTTTTTTAATAAATAAAAAACAAACCTTTCAGATGTTTTTGTTCCAATTCCAGGAAATTTATTAAATTGATTTATTAAATCTTTAATTGTTTTAGGATATTGCATATTTTACTTTTAGCTTTGAACTTTTATAAATTTCTGACTTGTATGGTTTTAATCTTATAATTTTAGCTTTGAATTTTTTCAATTTTTTAATATCAGCTTTTTGATCATAGCCCAAAGCAATAATATCAGGCTTATATTTTTTTATTACATTATATTTATCATTAATATTACCTAATACTACTTTGTTTGCAATTTCTAATTTTTCAATATTTATTTTTCTTTGTATTTCATTTTGTATGGGTAATTTTTTTTTATTTTTTTTAACATTTACATCGCGAGCAATTATAACAATTAAAAAATTACCCAATCTTTTTGCTTGGTATAAATAATTCAGATGACCAGGATGCAATAAATCAAATGTTCCAAAAGCTATTACTTTCATTATTTTGTAATAGGAATAGATATGTTTTAATGTTATTGTCCTCTTATTTAGGTTTTATTACAAATAAGTCTTTTCCTTAATGAACATATTCTAAGGTTCTGACGTCAGGAGAAATCTCTTGAACATACTTCTATGTAATGAACTAAGTCACTATGATTTTTCAATCTTAGCAACTTAATCCATTTTCAACCAAAGGAGTTGAACTAATTTTTTCTACTAAGCATATTTAAGCAATAGAATAGTAAAAACGGGCTTGTTAGGAACAAAACATTAGCTTCTTAAAGTTTTCTTTAGATATTAAGCCCTCCCATTGACTGCATTTTTTTAGCCATAATTCTCTGAACTTTTTTAACAGCTTCATTGATTACATCTTTTAACTTGCTTTCTAATTTGGTTTTTTCTAAATCCTCATTTATTTCCAAAGAAATAACTTCTAAATTTCCATTCATTACTAACTTGATTCCAGATTTTTCAACTGTAACGCTCTCTTGACTTAACGCATTTTGCATTTGTTTTGCTTTGTCTCTAAGATTTTTAAATTGTTTTAATTTGTTAAACATATTTTTAATAATATTTAATATTGTGCCGTAGGAGGGGGTTGAACCCTCATGAAGTTGCCTTCACTGGATTTTGAGTCCAGCGCGTCTGCCAATTCCGCCACTACGGCTTTTTATTTTTATCAATTGTTTTGATATGATTATTTTTTTCTAATTTTATTCAAGACTTTTCCAATCATTGATGGTGGCAAATTTTGCTTAATTTTACTTTTAGCAGTATGTGTTTTAACAAATTTTAGCCAATCTCTTGAAGGTCCTTTGCGATTTTTTTCTGTAATTATTTTTACTAAATCACCACTTTTTAATATAGCATTTAGAGGAGCTATTTTTTCATTTATCAACGCCCCAGTAGCTTTATTGCCAATATCTGTATGTATATGATAAGCAAAATCAATTGGTGTTGATTTTCTCGGCAAATCAATTACATCTCCCTTTGGCGTAAAAACAAAAATTCTATGTTGAAAAACATCAACTTTAACTCTGTTAATAAATTCATTACTTGTATCAGCATGTTTTTGGATTTCTAAAATATTTTTTACCCATTCTGGTTGATGATATACTGTATTTTCTCCATCTTTTTGTTTATAATACCAATGAGCTGCGATTCCATATTTTGATTCTAAATCCATTTTTTTAGTTCTTATTTGAAATTCAGTAATTCTGCCAGAAAGAGCAAAAACAGTTGTATGAATACTGCGGTATCCATTTACTTTTGGAACAGCAATATAATCTTTAAATCGTTTTGTTAAAGGTTTCCAAAGTGAATGTATACTACCAACAACTTTATAACACTCTGGAATAGTTTCTACTACAACTCTTAGCGCAAATACATCGTGAATTTCATCAAAATTCCTATACTTTGTTTGCATTTTTTGATAAATTCCATATAAATGTTTAAATCTACCTGTTATTTGAAAATTTTTTAGTCCATCATCATTTAATTTATTTTCTAAAATTTTTTTTACTTTATCTATATATTGATCACGCTCCATTTTTTCTTCTACTAAATATTTTTGTTTCATTTTCTTAAATTCTTTTGGTTGCAGATACTTAAAACACAAATCTTCTAATTGCCACTTTAAGTGCCAGATTCCTAATAGTCCGGCAATTGGAACGTAAATTTCCATTGTTTCCTGAGCAATTCTTTTTTGTTTTCTATCTGGCAAAGCATATAAAGTTTGGAGATTATTTAATCTATCAGCAAATTTAATTAAAATTACTCTTATATCATTAGCCATAGCTAAGAATAATTTTCTTAATGACTCAATATATCTTTCAACTCCGCGGTATTTTATAATACTTAATTTAGTAATTCCTTTTACAAGTTCAGCAACTTCTTTGCCAAAATTTTTTTCCACATCTTCTAAAGTATAATCAGTATCTTCTGGAACATCGTGCAATAATCCAGCTACAATTACATTAGTGTCAGTTTTCATTTCAGCTAATGTTTTTGCAGTAGCTAATGGATGATTAATATAAGGTTCTCCTGTTTTTCTTTTTTGGTTCTTATGCGCTTTTTTAGCAAATTCAAAAGCTAACTCAATTATTTCTGTGTCAGTTTTTGGATTATTCTGTCTTGCTAAATCAATTATTTCTTTTATTGTTGCCATAATTATGATTTTTTAATATAATCACAATTTTTATTACTGCATTTGATATTACCATTTTTTCCATAAATTAGCAAGGATCCGCATTTAGGGCATTTTTCGCCTGTTGGTTTTGACCAAAGAGCAAATCTACATTCTGGATAATTGTTACAAGCATAAAATATTCCTCTT
>JALTFF010000134.1 GCA_027007465.1 bacterium
ATTGAAGCTGAATTAAAGCCATTAAAAAAAGATTATGATATAGATATAAAAAATATTAATCAAGATATAATTAAAATAATGCAAGAAAAAATTCCAGTTTGTCATGTATGTGGAACTCCATATATTGAATTTGAAAAAAATAAACAAGCAAGAATAAAAGAATTAGAAATTAAATTAAAAATATTAGAAGATAGAAAAAAAGAGTATGAACAAAGTATTATTAACTACCAAAAAGCTATTAATGATATTGGCAAAAGCCCTATTGTTGATTTATCTAAAAGAAAAAAAATAATTAATGAAATTTATGTATTAAAAGGTTCAGAAGAAAAATTATTAGAATTAGCTAATAATGAAAAAATAATTGAAAACTTAAAACAAAATTTAAAAACAATCAACATAGAACAAGAAGAGTATAAACAAAAAAAAGCTACTCTAGAAATAGAAATAAAAAATAAAGCTTCATTAAAATTAGAATTACAAAAAATAGAAGAAAATATTCATAGAAATAATGATAGTAAAATTTTTTTTGAAGAAGAAAAAAGAAGAAATAATAATTCTTTATTACTTTGCCAAGAAGCATTAAAAAATATTGAAAAAAATAAAAAAGATTTAATAGAAATAAAACAAAAAATTATATTAATAAAAGAAGATATTGAAGCATTAAAATTAATTAAAGAAGCTTTTGGAGTTAATGGAATTAAATCAATGGTAATAGATTATATGTTGCCTGAATTAGAAGATAGAATCAATAATATATTAGGAAAATTATCTGATTTTACTATATCTATTAATACGCAAAAGAGTGGAGCTAGTAAAGATACAATATTAGAAGGACTTTTTATTACAATAACAAACGAAATAGGTGAAGAAATGGATTTTGACCTTTTTAGCGGAGGAGAAAAAATGAAAATTAGTTATGCCATTAATGAAGCATTAGCAAGTTTATCTAAATGTAATTTTAGATTTTTAGATGAAACTTTCTTTGCATTAGATGAAGAAAATCTTATAAATTTTGTAAAAATAGTAGAATTATTACAACAAAAAGTTAAAAATGTTATCCTTATTACCCATATTCAACAAATAAAAGATTTATTTAAAGATAAAATTACTATTATTAAAAAGAATGGA
This sequence comes from bacterium, assembly GCA_027007465.1. Lineage (GTDB taxonomy): Bacteria > Patescibacteriota > Patescibacteriia > Patescibacteriales > JALTFF01 > JALTFF01. The sequence goes on from JALTFF010000134.1 coordinate 1,129, forward strand.
ATTTCTAAAAAAATTAATTAATTCCTTTCTTATATGAAAATTATATGGAAAAAGAAAATGACAAACAATTTTTAGAAGAATATCAAAAATTTCTTAATTCTTACAAATCAGGTTTATCTAATGGAGAACAAATTGGAGAAGTTATTGCTAGAATGGCGAACTATTTTGCTATTGCAAATTCTAAGTATGGAGAAGCATTAATAGCTTATAATACTGTTGCAAGTTCAATAGAAAAAACAATAGATAATAATGGAAAACCTATTAGTTCTGCTAAATCAAAAATATTAGCTTCTGCTACTCCTGAATCAGATGCTTTAATAAGAGCAAGAATAAATGTGGAAAGTATTCAAGAAATTATAAATTCTTTAAAAGCATTACAAAAAGGTATAATATTTGAACAAAATTCAGTAGGTATCAGTTAATAATA
>JALTFF010000135.1 GCA_027007465.1 bacterium
GTAATTGTGTCTAGAGCTTTGCCAGATGTGCGAGATGGCTTAAAACCAGTGCACCGCAGAATTCTTTATGCGATGTGGTCAATTGGCTTAAAATCAAGCGCTAAATTTAGAAAATCAGCCACTGTTGTCGGAGAAGTTTTAGGCAAATATCATCCACATGGAGATACAGCTGTTTATGACACTTTAGTAAGAATGGCGCAAGATTTTGCAATGCGTTATCCTTTAATTATTGGTCAAGGTAACTTTGGTTCAATGGATGGAGATAGTGCGGCAGCTATGAGATATACTGAAGCAAAACTCTCTCAAATTACAGAAGAAATGCTTTTGGACATTGAAAAGGATACTGTTAATTTTATTCCTAATTATGATGGCACGCACCAGGAACCGCAAGTTCTTCCAGCAAAATTGCCACAATTGCTTTTAAATGGTTCAATGGGCATTGCAGTTGGAATGGCAACTAATATCCCGCCTCATAATTTAGGTGAGTTAGTTCAAGCAATAAACTATTTAATAGATAAGCCAGAAGCTAGTATTGATGAATTAATGCAGTTTATTAAGGGTCCTGATTTTCCAACAGGAGGTATTATTTATAATAGCGAAGAAATAAAGCAAGCTTATGCTACTGGTAAGGGTAAAATTGTGATGAGAGGTAAAGCAGATATTGTTGAAGAGAAGAATGATAAGTTTAAGATTATAATTTCAGAAATTCCTTATCATATTAATAAAGCAAGTCTATTAGAAAAGATTGCTCAATTAGTCCAAACAAAAAAAATTACTGGCATTAAAAATTTAAGAGATGAGTCAGCTCGCAATAAAGTAAGAGTTGTTATTGAATTGAAAAAAGATTCTTATCCTAAAAAAGTTCTTAACAGTTTGTTTAAACTGACACAATTGCAAGATAGTTTTCATGTAAATATGGTTGCCTTAATTGATGGAATTCAGCCGAAGATTTTAAATCTAAGGATGATTTTGCAAGAATATATTAAACATAGACAGTTAGTAGTTCGTAGAAGAACAGAATATGATTTAAAAAAAGCTCAAGAAAGAGCTCATATTTTAGAGGGATTGATGATAGCTTTAAACCAGATTGACAAGGTAATTAAGGTTATTAAAAAATCAGCTGATAAAGATGAAGCTAAAACAAACTTAATTAAGAACTTTAAATTGACAGAAGTGCAAGCTATTGCTATATTAGAGATGAAGTTACAAACTTTGGCAAATTTAGAAAGATTAAAAATTGAAACAGAACTAAAAGAAAAGCATAAATTAATCAAACAACTTCAGAGCTTGTTAAAATCAGATAAAAAAATATTAGCCTTGATAAAAGATGAATTGAATAAAATCAGTGAAAAATATAGTGATAAGAGAAGGACAAAAATTATTTCTCATGGAATTAGCGATTTTAGAGCAGAAGATTTAATACCTAATGAGCAGACAATGGTAATTTTTACTAAAGATGGATATATTAAACGTTTGCCACCAGAAACTTTTAAAGTCCAAATGCGCGGAGGAAAGGGAGTAATAGGGCTTACTACTAAGGAGGAAGATATTGTGGAATTGTTTTTTGTCACTAACACTCATAATAATGTTTTATTTTTTACATCACGAGGAAGAGTATTTCAACTTAAAGCCTATGAAATTCCTCAGGCATTAAGGACTGCAAAAGGATCTTCTATTGTCAATTTTTTACAATTATTAGCTGGCGAAACAGTTACATCTATCTTACCATTAGATAAATTATCAAAAGCAAAGTTCCTTTTTATGTCAACTGAAAAGGGAATTGTGAAAAAAGTTAAATTGTCTAATTTTGACAATGTCCGTAAATCTGGTATGATAGCTATTAATCTTAATGAAAATGATCGTTTAATCTGGGTTAAACCAACTAGTGGAACAGATCAAATAGTTTTAGTAACAAGATTTGGCCAAGCTATCCGTTTTAAAGAAAAAGATGTTCGTCAAATGGGCAGAACAGCTGCAGGTGTGAGAGGAATTAGATTAAGAAAAGATGATAGAGTAATTGGAATGGGAATTGTAAAGACTGATAAAGAAAAAATAAAAAAGTATCAAGTTTTAACAATTATGGATCAAGGTTTTGGAAAAAGGAGTTCGTTAAATTTGTATAAAGTACAAACTAGGGGTGGAAGCGGAATAAAAACAGCTAAAATTACTAAAAAGACTGGTGAACTGGTTAATGCTTATATAGTTGATGCAAGCGTATTAAAAAATAGTGATTTAATAGTAATATCTGAAAGTGGTCAAGTAATTAGATTACCGTTTAAATCAGTTAATCAGTTAGGACGGCATACACAGGGAGTGCGCTTAATGAGATTTAAAAAAACTAATGATAAAGTAGCTTGTGTCACTTGGGTTTAAATATATTTATTATTTATTAAATGCTTTAAATTATAGATAGAATGTATTTTATAGTTTAAAGTAAACCTTTAAGATTTATGAAAAAACTAATCATTTTATGTTTTGCCTTGCTCTTTATTGCTACTGGGTGCAATTTATCTAAAAATGCGCCATCTAAAAATTTGACATTAGATCAAGCAAAAACCAAAGCTGAAAAATTTATCAATGAAAATTTAATGCGACCAGGAACTAAGGCTAGTGTTAAAAAAATTACAGAAGATAATGGACTTTATAAATTATCAGTTGATATTGGTAGAGGAAGAAATATTGATTCATATATCACTAAAGATGGCAAGAAATTCTTTCCTCAAGTAATGGATATTGAAAAAATGGAAAAACGAAAAACAGCTAAAAATAATAGCCACCAACAGAAAAATAAGATAGTTAAAACAGATAAACCAAATGTTGAACTTTTTGTTATGAGTTACTGCCCTTTTGGAACTCAAATGGAAAAAGGAATTTTACCTGTTTTAGGAATACTAAGAAATAAAATTAAATTTAGTCTAAAATTCTGTGATTATTCTATGCATGGGAAAAAAGAGCTTGACGAAGAATTAAGACAATATTGTATTCAAAAAAATGAACCTTCTAAATTAATTAGTTATTTAAAATGTTTTTTAAAGGCTGGAGATTACAAAGGATGTCTTAAATCAGCGCGAATTAACTCTAATAAATTAAAGAAATGTATTTCTGAGACAGATAAAAGGTTTAAAATAACAAAAGATTTTAATAATAAGAGCACTTGGTCTAATGGAAGATTTCCAACCTTTAACATTTATAAAAAAGATAATGATAAATATGGTATTCAAGGCTCGCCTAGTTTAGTTATTAATGGCAGTCAAGTTTCTTCTGGAAGAGATTCTTCTAGTCTACTTAAACTAATATGTTCAGCTTTTAAAAAGCAACCAAAAGAATGTAGTAAAAAATTATCTTCAGTAAGCCCTTCCCCTGGTTTTGGATTTAAAAAAGGAGGAAGCAATACTAATGCTAAATGTAATTAACATTTAGCAGAGATTGTAATAAGAAAGAAGCTTTTGAAAGTTGTTTATTATGGCTAACATTATTTTTCTATCTAATTTTGTAAGCTATTAAGTTTGTTATTTTTTTGAATTATTCTGTATTTATTCTGTATTACTACTGCGTTAGCAGTAAGGATTTTTTAAACATACTCAGATGCAATGGACATATTCGGAAGGTAGCTTAGTCCTTTCTAAGGCAGAAAAGCCCTGTTAAATATGAAATCCATTTAATAGGATAAGCCTTTTAATGTTCCATATTATGTTGTTATGTGAGATTAAGCGATTTCTTACTGCGCTATCATTCTGTATCAGAATAATAGGAAAGAAAATTTTATTTCTTATTAACCGCATTTATTTTTACGGACATCATTCATTCCACTAGTCACACTGAGAGGCTGAGTAAGATTATGCTATAATAATCAGTCATTTTTTTGGCTAAAATAATAGAGCAATTATTAAATTAACTAATATGCATATTACATTAGGCACAGATTACTTAGATTATAATTTTTTCGGCAATTCTATTAAAAATTATTTAATAGCTATAATTATTTTTATAGTACTTTTAATAATTTTTAAAATTATTCAAGTTTTTGTTTTAAAATATTTTGAAAAGCTTGCTTTAAAAACTAAAACTGATATTGATGATGCGTTCATTGAAATTATTAAAACAATTAGACCAAGTTTTTATTCTTTTCTTGCTTTTTATTTAGCTATTAATTTTTTATCTTTTAATAATTTAGTAAAGAAAATTATTGATATTATTTTAATAACTTGGGTTGTTTATCAAACTATTGTGGCTGTTCAAATTTTAATTGACTATGTAATAAAGAAAAAAGTTAGTAAGAAGGAAGAATCTGCTAATTCAGCTATTATAATTATGGGTAAAATCTCTAAAGCAACCCTTTGGACATTAGGAGGACTTTTAGTTCTTTCCAACCTTGGTGTGGATATTAGTTCGTTAATAGCTGGCTTAGGCATTGGTGGTATTGCTGTGGCTTTGGCATTACAGAATATTTTAAGCGATCTTTTTAGTTCTTTTGCAATTTATTTTGATAGACCGTTTGTAATAGGTGATTTTATTGTTATTGATAAAGTTATGGGGACAGTAGAAAAAATTGGTATTAAAACAACACGAATTAGAGCTCTTCAAGGTGAAGAAATTGTTATTCCTAACAAAGAATTAGTTTCTGATAGAATACAGAATTTTAAAAAGATGCGTCAACGAAGAATTGTCTTTCATCTTGGCGTTGTTTATGATACAGAAACTGAAAAATTAAAACAAATTCCTAAGATAATAGAAAATATAATTAAATCTATTGAACTAACTGTTTTTGATAGAGCTCACTTTTATAGATTTGATGATTCTGCGCTTACTTTTGAAGTAGCTTATTATGTTCAATCGTCTGAATATAATAAATTTATGGATATTCAGCAAGAAATTAATTATAAAATCAAAGAGCAATTTGAAGAAAGAAATATTTCAATGGCTTATCCAACTCAAACAATTTATTTAGAAAAAAAGTATAATTCATAGACCTTTTTCAAAATAATTTTTCCACTCTATTTTTCTCAAAACTTGTTTTGTAAACTTTCTCAATGCTCAAGCATTGCCAAAGTTTTCTCAACTTTGTTTTGAAAAAATATCTTAAATTAAACCTAATTAGTGATAATCTTTCGCAACGAAATTTGAAGATTTCGCGCGAAAATTGTAAAGAACAGAATATAACATTAACGAACTTTAAACAATATTTGCCCGCCTACCACAGGCAGGCACGCCTGCAATGCGGGCAGGCCTGCCTACTAGCAGGCAGGCCTACCTACCAGCAGGCCCGCTTGCAATCTGCCTGCCTACCAGCAGGTCCGCCTGCAATGCGGGCAGGCAGGCAGGCAGGCAGTAGAAAAGGATTATTATGTATTAGGTTTAGTATTTGCAATCTTATTTTGCAAAAGGTCTTATAAATTTTATGTTTCATATAAGTAAAAATAAATGTGTTGGTTGTGGGCT
>JALTFF010000136.1 GCA_027007465.1 bacterium
TTAATGATTTGCATTAAAGTCCCCTTTTTATAGTGAACTATTTTTTTGATTTCATTTTCAATTTGCCATAAATCTATGCCAGCATTACTGATAAACAATTTCAATGCTTGATTATCAATATTACTACCTAATTGATTAAACTTATTCTTTACCCACTTGTATAGTTCAATATTAGATAATGGTTTCATTTCTTGAGAATATTTTATTTTAGTCAGAATTTTAAATAAATTCTTACCTTCTTTTTCTAATACTTTTTTACCTGATTCTTCATAAAAAACAATAATATTGTTATCTTTAAGATTGCTGTTATCAATTATTCTCTTTTGTTTTAATAAATCTACGACTTGTTTTTCTATTTTTTTATTATGAGTAATTAAATTTTTAATAATAATCATTCTTTTATTAGATAAAAAACTAACAGCTCCAAAATTTCTATTTAATTCCTCTATTGATGTTTTAGCTCCATCAACAATGCTTAAATTAAATCCTTGGGGATCAACCTCTTGAACAAATTTATCCCTTATTTTATTTAATTTCTCTCTACTTAAATATAGGTTTTCACCATAAATAAAAATCAACATATTATCCTTTTGCAACAACCAAACCCCATATTTCTTGTTTTTTATTTTGCCTAAGCGCCTTGGCGCACTCATTTAATGTTGAGCCAGTTGTTGCGACGTCATCAATAATTATTATATTTCTATCTTTAACCTTTTTTTTATTAATTAGCTTAAATGAATTTTTTAAATTTATTTTTCTTTGCATTTCAGGCAACTCTACTTGAGGTTTATTATGTTTTACTCTTAATAATAAATTTGGATCAAATTCCAAATTTAATTTATGGCTAAAAGATTTTGCAATAAGCTCAGCCTGATTAAATCCTCTCCAATGTAATCTCTTATAATATAAAGGCACTGATGTAACTAAAACATTTTCTAAGTCTCTTAATACATAAGGAGGTAAAACACTCTTCTTATCATTCTTCATTTTTTCTATAAAATCAACTAAAATTTGACTTAAAATTTCAGCCATTTCTTGAATAAATTTATATTTTAAAGTTCTAATAACTTTTGCCACAATCTCATTTTCATAATCGCTAGCTATAAATATCCCATTTAAAGCATAATATTTCTTACAATTAAAACAAAAATGGCCAAAATCATTTTCTATTTTACAATTAAAGCAATATTGTTTTTCTTTAAGTATGATTTTTTTCTTACAATTATCACACAACCAAGTTCCTTCTTTACCGCAATTCAAACATTCAATAGGAAATATAATATCTAAAATAAACTTTTTAACTTTTCTAAAATAGAATTTTAATTTTTTTATCATTTATATTTGTTATTTCCAAATAGCTTGATCTATCAACCATATCCCATTTTCTTTAATAAATTTAATTAAAATATCTTGATTAAATGATCGACTATTTGCTTTATTACCATTAGCTTCTTTTCTATAACAATTTATTAAAATTCCTGCTTGTTTTTTGTTTTTATCAAAATATTTAACTTTACTAGCAACTGCCTTAGTTATAATACCATAATAAATTTTATTACTTTTAGTTACTTGAACTTTATTTATATAATCTTGCATTTTTCTTTGCATTTTTTTGGTTGTAAAAATTTTTAATTCATTTAAATTGCTAAAATTATCTTGATTAGAATAACTACCGTATCTTTCACTAAAAGCCTTAGCTATATTAATTAAATAATCTATTGTTTTAGTTTTATAAATAGCATTATGAGGTTTATTAGTTATTCTATTTGCTATTGTTTTAAATGTTTCTTTGTTAGTAGTTATTGGCATTTTACTATTTTCTTCTTTTTTAGCTGATTGCTTATAACTAAAATTTCTCTTTTTCAATTGATGATCTCCAATAAAAAATAAAATTGCTAAAAGCACTAATAGTATGCCTGAAATTGCTAATAAAATTTTAATAATTTTTTTCTGCATATAATTATCAATTAATAGCGACATTTAAATTACATATTATTATCTTCCATCTCTCTTGCAAATTCTTTCTTTGCTTCTTCTATTTTTAATAATTGTTGTGGATCAGAAGTAATTAATTGATCCTCTGTATAAGAAGCCACAACTTTAATAGCAACATGTTTGTTGCCAGCAAAAAATATGCCTTCACCTACATTACATTGTAATAATAAATATTTTTCACCCTCTGTTAAATGAAAAGTTTTTTGCACTAACTCAATTGCAGATGGAGCCTGTTTTAATAAAATCTGCATAGCAGAATTACTTACTATAGCTCCTCCATAAGGAGAATTTAAAAAATCATTAACATCTTGCGTAATCGTTGTCACGCCTAAATAATATTTACGACACCTTTTAACTAAGGCATATATAAATTTAGCACTATCTTCATGTTGCATTAACCACCAAGCTTCATCAATTACTAAAATTCTTTTTTTCATTTCTGATCTTACAACATTCCAAATATAATTAACAATAGTATAAATAGCCATTGGCCTAAGCTCATCTTCTAAATCACGAACACTAAAACAAATCAACTGATTATTTACTTTAATATTTGTAGGTGAATTCAAAAGTCCTGAAAAAGTTCCCTTTGTATATTTTTCCAATCTTTTTGCTAAGTCTGCTCCACCCTCCATGCCTTCTAAAATCTCTTGCAAATCCTGCATTACTGGAGTTTCAACTTTTGATAAATCTGAATCTGGAGTAATATCTTTTTTACTATAAGTTTCTAAGAGAGCATTGTCCATAATTGAATCTTCTTCATTGGTAAATTTACCCAACATTAATCTTAACAGACCCTTTAATGTAATAACAGCGCTTCTAATAATATCTCCTGAATTTGTTTCTTCTCCAACTGGTTTTGGTAAATCAAAGGGATTTATTTTATTATCTGAAGAAAGCGAAATATTAACATAAGTTCCTCCTACTGCTTCTGATAAATGTTGATATTCTCTTTCTGGATCAATAATAATAATGTCAGTTCCAAGCATTAAACTTCTTAAAACTTCTAACTTTATAGTATAACTTTTACCAGCCCCAGAAGTGGCGAAAACAACAGCATTGGCATTCTGTAAACTAAATTTATCAAATAAAATTAAACTATTATTATGGCGATTAATTCCATAAAGTATACCTTGATCACTAGTCAATTCTGAGGAAATAAAAGGAAAAGAAGAAGCTATTGGCGAAGAATTCATATTAAAAGTAATTAATAGCTCATCCTCACATAATGGAATAGTTGAATTAAAACCTTGCTCTGCTTGAAAGAAAACTTTTTTAGAATAGATTAAGCGCGAGCCAAATAATTGTTCTATATCTTCTGACAAATCTTTTAATTCTTTTTCACTATCTGCATAAATAGTAATATAAAAAGCAAATTGAAAAAATTTTTCAGTTCCTTGTGTTAACTGATCGCGTAATCTTTCAATATCCCTTAAGGCTGTTTCTCTAATTGGGTCACGAGCAGCTCCTTTTTCAGCATCAGCAATAATTTGAGCGCCTAAGTTACCTACTTTATTTTTCAATTGTTTTAAAATTATATCGCTTCTTACTGGATAAAAAAACATAGCTAAATCAAAAGAAATATTAAGATTGATAATTGGCGCAGACCAACCAACACTAATATAACGAGGGTAATTAATAACAAAAATAGTTCTTACAAATTTATCCCCTAATCTTAAATAAGAAGGGCTTACTCTAAATGCAGCTGGAGCAATAATATCTTTAATAGAAACAATTCCTCTCCGAAGAGCTCTTTCCTCCTTAATATATTCTTTTGATAGCTCAATTTCTTTTCTTTCTTTTTCCTTTCTGTTTATTTCTCTTTGTTTCTGAATTTGGCTATTATTGGCTATTTGTTGTAATTGTGATTGTTTAATCATATCTATTCTACTCTTAATTTATCAACTTTAGTCATTTTTTCTTTCTTAGATGTAGCTGGATTATAAGCATTATAATACAACTCAATTAAGGCTTGAGTGTCTAACATAGTTGTTGCAACACCAATACTATTTAATCCACTCATAATATTCTTAACTCTATTCATTAAAGCAGCCTTTCTTCTTTTAAAAACTTCTCTTCTTAATCTGATTGTTTCTTTAGGCGTAAACAAAGAAATTAAACGAGACCAAAAATTCTTTGCTTTATCGCTTAATGGATTATAAGGAACTACAACATAAAATCTTTTGGTCATTATCTGTCCTATTTGAATTAATTCTGAAATATATTCTAAATATTCACTTATTTGCATTTTTAATAATTCATTGGTTTGTTCTTTTTCTTTTCTTTTAAGCATCTTTAAATAACCTTCAATATCTAATTCTCTTGATTGAATAACAATCTGAAGCGGAAACTCTAAATTATTTAAAAAACTTACATAAGCTGAAATAATAGCATCTTGTTCTTCTTCTGATTTTAAAGCAAAATTAATAGAAGACGCCATTATTACAGCTCTTAATGTGCCATCTTTTAAAATAACTACATCGTCTCTAATCTCTGAAATTTTTAAATATTGTTGTGTTGATGTTTTGCTCATAAAAATTATTTAATCTTCATATCTTCCTCCTGTATCAACTATTAATGATAGCTCAGACAATCTTGATTTGTTGATTACTTTCTGCTCTTCTCCTTTTTTAATGTTTTCAACCTTATTTAACGCAGAATTACTTTCTAAGTCAATATTTTTTTCTGATAAATTCCAAATTCTTAACTTGCTTTTTCTTGTTGTTTCTATGAAATTTATAAGAAAGAAATGAAAAGGCCTGCCATTAATTTTTAAAAATGCTACTATCCCAAATATTGTAAAGATTAAAAATCCTTCTACAATAAATAAAGTAAAATCTGCTAATTTATAGCAAATAGCCACTAATATAGAAGCGATTAGCATAATAACAAATTGTCTAGTTGTAATAGGTCCTATTATTTTATCTTCAACGTCAATGAATTGTGGAATTACAAATTGTCGCATATATAAATTTAAAATCTTAGACTTTTATTAAGTTCCATAATAGCCTTAAATTCTTCCTTAGTTAATGTTGGAATGCCCTTCTTTATTCTTGCATTTATAACTTCATCTATTGATTGTCCAGTTTCCATACTCTTATTCCCAATAGATAAATAAATTTTATTTAAAGGTGAACTTCTAAAAGCTTTAATGCCTTGAATTTTTTTAGAAAAATCTTCTTCTGACAAAAGATTTATTTTATCTTTAATTTTTTCCTTAGCTTGACAAGGAATATTAGATAATCTTCTAAAACTTTTTAAGTCCATTAATTTAAGCTCTTCTATAGGGCCAATTAATTTAACTGGACTTTTAAT
>JALTFF010000137.1:0-3476 GCA_027007465.1 bacterium
ATCATCATCATCTCCTAAATTTGCTCCCCATTTTGCTAAAGCTAAAGCTGGTAAAAAGGCTAAATCTTCTGCTTTTTCAATAGTAATATCAATATTGCTTGATTTTCCCAAAGCAGCTGGCAACCTTAACTTTCTTCTTGCCACTTCAATAATACCTGGTAATTTTGCTCCTCCTCCAATTAAAAATACGCCTGTAGGTAACATTCCAGAACGTTCTACTTTTCCTAATTCTTCATCAATTTTTTCAAAAATCTCCTCTACTCTAGCTTCAATAATTGATGCTACATAGCGAAGATTAAAACTTTCTGCTTGTTCACTATCAAATTTTTCTTCAATCAGATTTAAATCATTTATAGAAATTTCTCTTTTCCTATCCACTTTATCTGGTAAAGCTGTCCCAAATTGAACTTTTATTTGTTCTGCTACATTTAAAGGACATCTTAAACCCAATGCAATATCAGAAGTAATATATTCTGATCCAATAGGCAAAATAGCTGTATGCAAAACTTCACCTTCTTCAAAAACAGCTAAGCTTGTATTTGCTCCGCCTATATTTATAATTGCTCCTCCAAGATCTTTTTGCTTTGGAGTAAGTAATGTTTCAGCGCTAGCTAAAATTGACAGAACTAAATCTTGAACTTCTAATTTAGTTCTATAAACAGCCTTTGATAAATTTGTTATCTGGCTAGATAATCCTGTAATAACTAAAGTTTCCACTTCTAAACGAACCCCGCTCATACCAATAGGATTTTTTATTCCTCCTTGATTATCAACAGTAAAAACAATAGGAATTGAATGTAGAATTTCATAATTTGGAGGGACTGTTAATGCTTGACTTGCTTCTATAGCTCGATCAACATCTGTTCGTTGAATTTCACCATCAGGTCTTGAAACAGCTACCACTCCTTTGCTCCGTTGACTTTTAATATAAGCCCCTGAAACACCTACCAAAGCTGAATCAATTGGCACACCTATTAATCTTTCTGCTTTATCTAAGCAAGCAGTAATAGAAGAAGTAGCTTCTTCAATGCTGTTGATTCTTCCTTTTGATATTCCTTGTGATTCTGTTTCAGCAACTCCAATAATTTGTAAATTATTAGTTGCATTTTTAACTCTTTGAGCAACCACTAACCTTATATTTGAAGAACCAATATCTAAGCCTGTAATAATATCATTTTTCATAAGTTAAAAATCAAACAAATATATTTTTATTATACTATAATCTTTTGAAAATATCAAAATAATTTAATAATTAGAGGAATAAATATAATAATTCCCACTGCTAAAGCGCCTAATGAAGCAACAAATACAGCTGCTGCCATAATATCTTTTAACTGCTTTACATAATGGTGAATTGTTGGTTTTAAAATATCTGATATTCTTTCAACAACACTATTTATTAATTCCAAACAAATAACCAAGCAAACAACTATTATTATAGCTGCTCTTTGCCAATTTAAAGCTGGCAATATAAAAATTAAAATTATAGCTAACAAGCCAATAATAGTTTGAAAACGTAAATTTTGTTCTTCCTTTAACATTTGACTAAAGCCCTTTATCGCATAAGTTAAGCTTTTGCTAAATCTTTTAATTTTAAAAAAAGACATAAATTTATTTTTAGATTATTCTACAGACAAGACATTGTTTCTGTCTGCAACATAAACATTGTTCAATGAAGCAAAGATAAATTTACCATTCTTACCTGTTGCGTTACGACGCAGGCAAGCTAAGCGAAGTAAGAATATTTTTCAATGTTTCTTTTTCAATATTTCTCATTTTGTCACTATGCTCATAACCAATCAAATGTAATAAACTATGAATTAAAATTATTGTAATTTCTTTGTAAAAACTATTATTAAATTCCTTTGCCTGTTTTTTAATCTGCTCTAAACAAATAATAATCTCTCCTAAAAAATTTTCTTTCTCGTATGGCCATTTGGCATGAAAATCTTCTTCTGCAAATGAAAGAACATCAGTAACACTATTTTTATTTCTATATATTTTGTTTAACTTTTTAATCTCATCTCCATTAACAAAACTAAGTGAAATCTCTTTGTCTTTAATTTTTAAAAATTTGCAAGCTTTTTTTATAATTTCTTTTATAAATTTTTCACTTACCTTAATTCTGGTTGTATTGTTAATTTCTATTTTTACCATATCAGACTAATAAATAACAAAGCTTTGAACCATCATTTCAAATATATTTGGATAAACAAGCTGATTTTTGTTAACCATATTATAAGATATGCAATAAATATTATCTTTTTTGCCATCTGTAAAATAAACTGACAACAAATTCGGACTTCTAACACCTTCTTCAGTTTTATTTAAAACAATCTTATCTTGAGGTATATTACTTAAATTAAATTGCTCTTTATACCATTGCTCAATTGTTTGATGCTTTAAATTTTTAGTCACTAAAACTTGGATAAATTCATTTGTTAAAGAAATAAACATAGTTAAATTCTGGTTAACTTTCTTTATCTTCCACTTTTTAGGATAAAAAATTGAATATGTATAGTCAGCGTTATTATAAATAGACACTAAGCCAGAATTAGATAATTTAGCGCCACCCTTTTTATTAGGATCATAAAGATTAATAAGCTCTTCTCTATCATTATAACCATCGCCATCAGAATCTGACTTTGATAAATTTGTACCTAATAATGCTTCTTCAATGTCTGTGAGCCCATCTTTATCACTGTCAACTGATTTTGTTGGCTTTTCTACTTTAATATTATTTTGTTTTGTTGTTGTAGCTTTTGTAGAACTGGCAATTTTAATTGGACTAGAACTTGCTTGCTTAATTGTCTGTTGAGTACTAGTTGAATTTTCTTTGTTTATTGTTGGCAAATTCACTTTTTTAACAGATTTCTTTTTCACATCTGTATCTTGACTAATTTTATTTATAATACCTGCCTTTTTCATTGTTTTAGCTGGCTTTTTTAATGGCTTTTGTATTATTGGTTTTCTAATTGTTTTATTGTTGGGTTTATATGAAAATATCTCTTTATAAAAAAATAAGTACCAGAATAAAAATCCTATTATAATAAACAAAATAATGCCGCCAATTATAATTATAATACCGACATTTTTAGCTTTATTAGCTTGCTTATGTAAATTAAGAAATTTTTTATCCATTACATAAATTGGATAATTTGAAATTTCTTTTTTAATATTTTTTATTTCTTGCTCTTCTCTTTTTTTATCCTCTGTCAAAATTTTTTCGCTCTTATTATTTTTTTGATCTTTCTTGTTTTTTTTAAATAAATTAAATGCCATTGTTCATACAAAGAACTATAAACCCATTTAGACTTATAGCTCTTATTTTAATTTTCCATCACCTAATGGATTATAGCCATTAGAAACTTCTTTGCCGTCATTATATCCATCTCCATCAGTATCTGGATTTAATGGATTTGTTTTATATTTTAATATTTCTTCTCCATCTTTTAATCCATCTCCATCAGTATCTG
>JALTFF010000137.1:3576-5287 GCA_027007465.1 bacterium
ATCCATCTCCATCAGTATCTGGATTTAATGGATTTGTTTTATATTTTAATATTTCTTCTCCATCTTTTAATCCATCTCCATCAGTATCTGCTTTCTTAGGATCTGTCTTGAAAAAATTTTCTACCACATCTGGCAAACCATCTTTATCACTATCTCTTTTTATGTCAATTTTTTCTTTATCTTGCTTTGCTTGAATAGCTTTTTTACATTTATCATTTAGTTTTTTTTCATTACAATTAGGGTTTGTATCATTTTTAATTTCGTCAAAGTCGCTTATTCCATCTCCATCACTATCTGCTTTTAATGGATTTGTATGATATTTTTTTATTTCTTCACTGTCTAATAAACCATCACCATCAGTGTCACTATTATTTTTGTCAGTGCCTAAAAATCTTTCAACTACATCAGGCACTCCATCTTTATCACTGTCTAAATTTACATCTACTTTTTTGTTAATTTTTTTAGAATTTTTAATATCTTTCTTATTTAAATTAGCCGACTGCTCATTAGTTGACATAGATGGCTCTTCATTAGGTTGTTTTAAAAATTTAGCATAACCAACCCAAAAAATCGCAATTAACAAAAGAATGATTAAAGACACTAATCCAATAATAAAATAATTTTTCCCAGATGAATCAGGTTGATTATTATAAGGTGGTAAATTAGAAGATGCATTATCAACTTGGCTTTTGTCATTAGCTAAAGGTATGTTTGGAGGAGGCGGTGGAGATTGAGGCGATGGCTTTACTAAATTATTAGATTTATCAGTTGCAGCAAAAATATCTTCTGGCTCTTTTTCTTGCGCTTGAGATAAGTTTCCGTGATTATTTGCAGAATTTTGTTCACCAGCTTGCTTAGCTGGGTTTTGTAAATTTTCAAACATAAAGTTTTAACTTAATAATTATCTATTTTAATAATATCATATAATTTTTTATTTTTAAACTCAACTAATAATTCTGCGAAAGATTAATCTAACCTCAATTGACTATTAAAACATTTGTTAGCGCATATATGCGCTAAATACGCCCTCTATTGTCATTTAAAGTAATTATGTATTTGCCAAAATTGGCATTATATAAGAACATCTTACGATGATAAGGATAACCTAAAATCAAATCAACATCAGGATGATTGCTATTGCTCCAGATAGACCAACCGCCATTCCAGTTTAAAAATCCAAGTAAGACTATCTCTGCCTATATCATCTGCTCAACAGAAAAATTACAATTTTTACCAATTATAAATTGAGTTTTAGACAAATCATATAAAAAGGAACATAATTAGATAAAGGATTATTTCATGGACTTGTAATGCAATCAAATTTTTTTAATTCTGTATATTTATTTATATCTAATTCCATTTTAGCGCATACATTATATACAGAACCATCATCATTTGTTCTATATACATAGACATAACTGTCTGATGGCAAAGTTACTCTTTCCCCAGAATCTGCTAATGGAATTGCGCCGCCAAAGCATTTATCTTTATTATCCCAACAAGTGCTAGCCTCAAAATTATCTTTATTGCAACTATCATTACTACTATCGCATTCTCCTAATTTATTAAGCGGATCTATTGGTAACACAGTTCCTAATTCATTAGATAGTGTTTTTCGCCAACTTGGCCAAACTGATATTGAACGATGAGGAAGGTAACTGCCTGATTTTAATTGAGGGTAATAACCATTTTGTTGATAATAATGATTTAT
>JALTFF010000138.1 GCA_027007465.1 bacterium
TCTTTTTAAATTTTTTGAAATTTTTATCCAATATACATTCTTTTTTTTCTTTTAAGGATAAATCTTTTTGAGCACAAAATTCATCAATAGTCATACCCGCCGCTTTAGCTTTTGCAGTTAATGCTCCCTTTCTAATATTCATCCCTTGTATCCATTTTTTAGTCATAAAATTATGTATTGATAATTTTATTATATTTTAAAAAAATAAAATTGTCAACTTATTAAAAATTATTTTTTAGTTTTACAACCTATTTTTTTAATCTTAATATTAAAAGTTTCTTTTGAATAATTTAAACTATCATTTTTATCATGTCTAGTAATCTCACCTTCCGCTACAAAAATAATTTTATCTCCCACTTCATATCCCTTCAACATTGGAGCTTGCTTTAATGTTAAATATAATTCAGGATAATCCATAGGAATAATACCTTTTTCTGTTTTTATTTCTATAGGCTTTTCATTTAATTTTACACCAGCATTTCGTAGCTTAATATTATTCAATACTTTTGAAAGCACTTCTTGTTTTTTTTCTTTTAATTTTTTATTATCTGACATAATTTTAAAATTACTTATTATAATTCAATTATATAAAAAATAATAAATAATGTCAATAATAATTATAATTAGGAATATCGCTATTACCATTTTTATCATTTTCTTCTTCTTCATTCTTGCTATCTTCTTTTTTTCTCCTTTCTATTTCATTTTCAATATACTGAACAATAGAATAAAGCCCCATTCTTATTCCTTGACAACGTGAAGCTTCTGATAAATTTTTAGCCAAATCAAGAGAGCATAAAGCATTTTCAGCTTTAAGCATTTCTATATCTATAAATTTTCTTAAAGCTTCCCAATATTTAGTTTGATATAAATCAACTAATAAATTATCCATCTGTTTAATATTCATAGGTTGTTTATCTTCTAAAGGTTCTGTTTGATTTTTCATATTTTTAAATTATTTTTAATTTTTAAGATTGAATATTATTAACTCTATTTTCTAAATTAGATTCAGGATTAGAATTAGCTTTAATAGGAATATTTGTATTTACTTTTCCGCTACGATTTAAACCACGTGGATTAGTTGTTTCAGGAACTGTTGGTGGAGCGCCATTTTGCAACAAATTTACTGGAGTTTTCATCTGTTCAATAGGGGGAATTTCTTTGCCAGTTTCTTGCGATAAATTCTTTACAACTTGTGCTGAAACTGGGTCTAAATTATTTAAATCTTCCGAAGATGCTACTGGCTCTGCTCCTATTGATTGAACTCCTTCTGCCCCTTGCCCTGCATTTAATTGTCCATTTTCATCCTTACTAATCGCTTGAACATTCCAATTCCAATCATATAATATTTTAGAAGTAAGTTTTTTCAAATCTATAAAAGGTAAATTCATTAATAATTGAAATAAATCCATATCTTGCTTCTTTTTAATATCATTTTGCCCAGCAATAGAAGGAATTACTGTAGCTTTAAAATCATATTCACCTTCTAAATCATCTTTTTGAATAATAGGAAATTTCACTTCGCCATCTTTGCCAGTTATTCTAATTATCATTTCTTTAGAATAGAATTGTCTATACATTGAAATATAAAACCTCATTACTTTAGAATAAGCTTCTCCTAAATGATTAATAAAAAGCCTAACCCTTTCTAATGTAGATTCTCTAAGATGCCTAACTTCTGTAGCACTAGGAGTTCCGCCACCAACTCCCATTGAAAAATCATCTACACCAGAAGAATATCTCATATCACCTTTAAGCAATTCTTCTTCTTTGTAAGCACTAGGTTTAATATCAGACATTCTTATTTCTCTAGCACCGTCAGGAATTGGAGAATAAATAATACCAAATGGTCTAGCAACTAATTCTTTTTTATCTATATTAGCTAATGGATTAACTATCCACATATTATGAATATTAAGCGTCATTGCATCAAGCCGTTGATTTTTTATCATATTTAACATTATCTGTGGATTTTCAAGTATCATTGGTAAGCCATATCCTTCATATTCACCTGGAACTCTTAAATAAGGCACTCCAATAAACATAGATTGTTTAAAATCATAAGGATTTGGAATAGAAGCTCCTTTTAAAATAGGAACATTATTAACCATAACAGCATATTCATCGTCAAATGGTCTTATCCATTCAAAGACTTCATACATTCTTGAATCAGCATTTTTATATAAATATTCTACTGAAGTCATTGGAGAAGAACTTGTAGTAGACATATTGCTTTTAAGTATTTTACTGTGAGTATCTTTTACTTCCATTTTGACAGAACCATAATTAGTTAAATCTCCTATTCCTCCATTAAAAGCTAATTCTAATCTTTTTTTATCCGCCATTGGATAACGCCTCTTAATCACTTCTTTTGGCAAAACTAATCTTTTAAACCAATATTGTTTTTCTTCTTCTTTAATATTATGCCAATCATACCATAAAGAATAATTATCTACCCATTCCATAAAAGGACCATCATAAAAAGTTCTTTCTTCTTCTTTCCATTCATATTTTTTATCCAATAAATTATTAGTTTTTAAAAATTTACCTTTTCTTACATCCTTTTTCCATCCTACTTGAATATATCCCATTCCATAAATTAAAGAAGAACTAGTAACTAATTCTGCTACTTTATCACCTTCAGAAACTTCCCAAGAATAATCGCATAATGACTGAATTTTATTAGCATTATTTTGGTCATCTTCATTACGTCCTTGAACTGAAAAATCTGGTCTTGCATCTAATATACGAGGTTTTAATGTTTCTACTACAGCATGAATATATGGAACAGCTATATTTGCCTGCCATTTTTTAATTTCTCTACCTCTATCAGTATTATCTGCTATATAAAGTTTATAAGATCTATCAAGGCGAGGTTTAATATAATTAATAAAATAAAGTTTAGCATCTCTTTTTTGCCTATAAAATAATCTAACTAACTCTTGTTCTTTTTTAGAATAATTTGATGGATTATAAATTTCATTAGTTGACATATAATTTATTATTTAATAACTAAAATTTTTAGGTAAGTATTCTTCTTCATTTATTTGTTCTAATTTTCCTACAAATATTTTTTTAAATCCCTGCAAAGCAATAGCAGTTGCAAAAATTGTATCATCATGCATACCATTAGGAACTGTCATGTCTCCATTATTATTATAAACTAACGATAACATTTCATCTAATGTTTTCTCGCTATGTATAATAATTTCATTTCTTCTTAATGCTTGTGATAATTCATCTATCAATAATGGTCTAGTAACCATTGTTGTTTTCCACCCTATTTTATCTGTAGTTTCAACTCCTAATGTCTCAATTTTTCCTGATCTAAAATATAAATTAGGATACATTCTTTGTTTTAATACTGTAATAGTTGTAAGTCCATGATTATTAACTTCCACTACTAATAAAGCATTATTATATTTTCTTCCCCATCTATTTAACAAATCTCCAAGCCTATCTGGCGGAATATATCCTCTATACATAGCTACTTCTTCCCCAGTTCTCCTATCAAAAATAACTGCTACTGAAAAATCTCCACCTTCTACGCCCTCAGAAACATCTACACCTATTGAATATATTCCATCTTTTTCTGGGTCTCTATAAATAGTCCAATCTTCTTCCTGCTTTACAACAAAATCTTCTTGATTTTCTATTATTGATTTATTAGTATCTCCAACTTTTAAAATATTCTTTTCTTGTCTTCGCAATGAAATAGTATCAAATACATTTCGCCCTGAAGATAAAAAATCGCAACCATACTCTTGAGCAAAAAGTAATTCTCCTATTTCTTCCTTTTTCTTTTTCATTTGTTCTTCTGTGTATTCCCAATTCCAATAGTATTTCTTCTTAACAAATTCATTATCTATTTTCCACATTCTATAAAATAAATTATTCATTCCTTTTGGTGTTTGATGTCCAACAAACCCATTATAAACTACTGTATGTCCATTATTTACTGTAAAATCATATACATTTTCTTTAATAGGAATTATTCTTTCAATCTTGTCATAAAAATACTTTTTATCATATAGCTCTTTTATTCTTTTATACTCATTACTTTTTTTATTTCTACATTTTTTTAAAATGATTTTTAAAGTTCTATAGGTTATATTATTATTTTTATCATATAAATTACTATTATACAAACCTAATTTTTTTGCATTTCTTTTTATTACTTTATTTAAACCTGGTATATATCCTTCTAAGCTTTTAATAATTTCTCTTTTATCCTGTTGTTTCCTTTTCATTCTAAATCCAATTTTATCTAAAAAAACTTGCTGAAAACTTTTATCTATCTCCAATTTATACATTTTTGAAAAAGTTTTAGCCCTCTTGCTTAACTTAACAACATGAGAATAAGTTTTAGTAATAATTCCAAAATTTAATAATAAAGATTGTAAAACATTTATTATTTTTTCGCTTACACTTATAAAAGAAATTTGCCCTTCAGTTTCTACATTTCCACTTACATCAAATAAACCTTGCAAAAAAGCAATAATATTCCTTCTACTCCATTTAAAAATAATTTCTGGTATTTCTTTCTGTGTA
Organism: bacterium; assembly: GCA_027007465.1. GTDB lineage: Bacteria > Patescibacteriota > Patescibacteriia > Patescibacteriales > JALTFF01 > JALTFF01. Next base: position 4,552 of record JALTFF010000138.1, read on the forward strand.
ATTTTAATTTTATTTTTAAGTCCAATATAATCTTGTAAAAATTCTACAAAAGATTTATTTATACATTTATAATAAACATTATTCTCTTTTTCCCCTTTTTTTAAAAATTTTAACCCTAATTTATTATTTAAAAGAAAATTAGAAATCTTTTTATTTTTATTATTTACAACAACAGAATGAATTTTTAATTTATCATTTTCATAAATAAACCCACTTCCTAATATTAATCCAATTAAATAAGCTAAATTTTTTGTTATCCTTACGGGATTAAATTGTTTATTATTCTTTTTTGACTGCCAATTTATTTTATCATTATTTCCCCATAATTCTTGTCCATATTTAATAACTAACAAATCTCCTATTTTTAAATTTTCTGCTTTAACAAATTCTAATTTATCACCTTTTAATACAAACAATTTATGAATACTAGACATTTTTAATTCATAACCATTTTTCGTTATAACTTTAAATCCATTTTGAATACCGCTATTATAATAAGTAGAAGTTTTTTGTAATCCATAATGTCCATCTATTTTTATTAATTTCCCTTCTGAAAATCCTTTTTTATATTTATTCCAATTATGTATAGTTTTTACATATCTTGGACCTTTATCAGTAAATACAATGGTGTCTCCAGATACACAAGATTCTATTACTAATCTACCATTTTCAGGAACAGCTTCCATTAATCCAGCCATTTTTTCTTCTGCATCTTCCCACATAGCGAGCTCTGT
>JALTFF010000139.1 GCA_027007465.1 bacterium
TTTAGTTAACCTTAATGTTTCTGGTATTAGTTCAGTTTTAAAATTATCTTTACTTTTCTCAATTACTGTTAAACATACACCATCACAATCAATGCTATCTCCTATATTAATATCATATAAAAAATTTTTTACACTAATTGTAAAGTATACCTTTCCATTTTTACTTTCTATTTTTTTAATACGTCCCATTTTTTTTATAATCCCTGAAAACATATTTTATTTTTTATACTCACAAATCTTGTTAAAATCACAGAATTTGCATAATATTCCCGGCTTTGGTGGAAAATTACTTTTTTTAATTTGCTCAATAATATCAATAATCTTTTGCTTTAGTTTGTTTAACTCACTCTCGCTACCTAAAAATTCAACTTTAGTATTGTTTTCTAAATAATAATATTGTAATTTTTCTATTTCTTTATTTGGATATAATTCTTTTACAGCTAATTGATAAAGCAATAATTGCTCTTTATCTTCCATGTTTAATTTGTTGTTTTCTTTTGGTATGCCTGTTTTATAATCAATGATTTTTATTCTTTCTTTTCCATCTTTATAGAATACTCTATCAATGCGGTCTATTTTTCCTTTGATTGTATATATTTTGTCTTCCTGATTTTTAATCTTAATACTAAAATCCTGCTCAAGTCCCAATGTTTCTGGCCAATTATCTTTATTCTTATTAAAAAATTCTTTTAAAATATTTATTCCCCTTTTTTTATATTTTTCTAATTGTATTTTATCATCATACCAATCATCAATCCAATTTTCTTTATAAATTTCTAACAAATCTTTTAAATCAAAATAATTTTGTTTAGTATTAGATAAATTGTTAAATAAATTATTTTGTATTTTTGCTTTATTCTTGCTTAACAATTCAAACCATTTTTGCAAAGTTAAATGCATTGTTTTTCCAAAACTAAAAGCAGCTTTACCCTGAGTTGGAATTTTTATTATATGTGATAAATAATATTGATAAGGACAATGCTGAAAAGCTGATAACTGAGTAAAAGAAAAATAATTAGGAATTTTAAATTTAGATTTAGTATTTTCTTTGTTTTTTAATTTATTTAAATAATTTAAAGATTTACCAACTAACATCTGATCAGATTGTTTATTATTTCTATCTTTATCTAATAATCCACACTCTTGTAAGAATAAAGAAGGCTTCTTTTTTCTTTGTCCGCCATAATCTTCTGCCCAACTAAAATAAAGCCCATACTTTGCTCTTGTCATAGCCACATAAAACAATCTTCTTTCTTCTTCTAAGTGCTGGCTACTTGTTTCTGGTATAATCTCTCGCACTAAATCATCTGGAATTTCTATTGGCTCTCTTCTTTCAATGGTTGGAAATCTTTTGTCAACTAAATTTGGAATAAAAACATATTTAAATTCTAAACCTTTAGCGCTATGCACTGTTAATATCTTGATAGCTTCTGGTCCTGATTCTATATTAAATGGCAAAGATCCTTCTTCTCCAGCTTCTATTTCCATCTCTAATTCTCGTAAAAATGATTTTACACTTTTATCTTCATTATTAGATTCAAAAACTTCTATTCGCTTGATAAATTGATTAAAATAATTTATAATTTCCAAACTTTTTTGTTCGTCTTCCCTAATTAGTTTATCAATATATCCACTATCTTGTAAAAAAGCTATAACAACTTCTTTAGCTGATCTTGCCCTAGCTAAAATAGTATGTTTCTCTATTAGTGAAATTAAATAATTAACCTTAGACAGAACTTCTTGGTCAATATTTAATTTAGCTGCTTTTATAATAACTTCATAAAGTGACCATGATTTACGTTTAGCCCAATAATTAAAATTAACCAATGTTTGATAATCAAAGTCAAAAATTGGCATATTTAAAACACGGTAAAGAGCTGATGATTCATGATAATTATCTAAAAGCCGTAAATAAGCAATAACATCCATAATAGCTGGTTTATTATAAAGCCCTTTAGAGGCTAAAAATATATAAGGCAAATTAGCATTATCTAGATTAGCTATAAATTCCTTAGCGCTTTCATTAGCTCTGATTAAAATAGCAAAATCATTCCAACTAGAATCTTTGTCTTGCGCTTTTAATTCAACTATTTTCTTTATTACCTGCTTTACTTCATCTTGTAAATCAGTTCCTTTGATTATCTCTATAATTCCTGCGCCTTTTTTCTGAGCAATAAGTTTTTTGCTTATTTTTTCAGATTTATTTTTTGATTTAGATAACTGATATTCTAATCTATTAGGATTATTTAATTTAATAAAATTATAGCTTAAATCAAGAATATTTTGCCTACTGCGATAATTTTTTATAAGAACAATATTTTTACAATTAGGATAATCTTTTTTAAATTGCAAAACATTGCTCATAGCAGCGCCTCTAAAGCGATAAATACTTTGATCATCATCAGCTACAACTGTTAAATCACTTTGTTTAGTTGCTAAAATCTTTACTAATTCATATTGAGCCCAATTTGTATCTTGAAATTCATCAACTAATATATATTTAAATTGATGACGATATTTTTCTAGAATAGCGCGCCTTTTTTGAAAAATCTTTAAACAATAATTTATTAAATCACCAAAATCTAAAGCATTATTATCAAGCAATAATTGTTGATAAGTATGATAAGCGTTGGCTATTTCATTAAGACGAAATACTTCTTGAGTGATTAATTCTTTATTATCTCTTAATTTAATATTACTATTTCCAGTTGCTTCTGCCTTGTCTAAGTTTAATTTTAATTCTTCAGCATATTTTATATAAGTTTCTGGATATATATTTTCATCTTTTAATCTTGAAAAATGTTTTAACATTGCTTTGATGAATTTTGTTGGATTTCCAAGTGGACGATAATAATCTAAGTCAAATTTATAAAAATTTTGTTTAATTAAAGCCCATTGTTCAAATTCGTTAAGCAATTTAAAATCATTTGATAATCCAATATCTAAACCATGCTCTTTTAAAATTCTCTCAGCAAAACTATGAAAAGTAGATATCCAAATGTCAGTATAACCAAGTGGAACTATTTTATCAACTCGTTCTTCCATTTCTGTGGCTGCTTTTTCTGTAAAAGTTAAAGCTAATATCTCATTGCTTTTAGCTAATTTTTTTTCTAATAGCCAGGCAATTTTTTGAGTAATTACTGTTGTTTTTCCAGTCCCAGCTCCAGCAATAATTAATAAAGGGCCACCTACATACTGAATAGCTTGTAACTGCTCTGAGTTAATATTATTAAATAATTCCTTTCTTGTGGAAAACTTAATAGAACTAAGATTTTGTTTAATGTTCATATTTTAATGCAAATTGATGTTTTTTATTTAATGAACATACTGAAAAAATTATTCTTCTAAATATAAAGAAATTCAAATAGCTTGTATGCAATAAACATTCTATCTTTGATAAACGCGCTAAGATCTGTCATTTTAAACAAAAAAGAGCTGAATAAGTAAATTTATTAGATAGATTCAAATGCAATGAACATTGTCTCTTTATGAACTTACTAAAAATCTGCAATATTAGGATAAACTACTTAAACATGTTTTTATAAAGGGACTAAGTCGCTATATAGCGACTTAGTCCCTTTATAGTCAATAAGTTGAGCTTTTTTTCTCTGTCAACCTTATTTAATAAATGAAAATTAGATTCTACGCGCTATAATCACTGTCTTATATGTAATTTTCTATATTTTTTAGCTACTTTTGCGCGAGCTAATTCTTTTTCTATTTTAGCAGTAAGAGCTGAAAATTCAACTTTATCAAATCGTTTTTCTTCTTTTAATTTTTCAGCTCTCTTTCTTGCTTCTTCCACACGTTTTTCATCAATCTCAAAAGCGCGTTCTGCTGTGTCTGCTAAAATAACAACTTTATTTCTCATTACTTCAATAAATCCCCCAGATATTGCCATGCTCTCACTTTCATTGCCTCTTTTAATCTTTAATTCTCCTGGAACTAGTAAAGCGACTAATGGAATATGGTCTGGTAAAATAGTAATCTCTCCTTGCGTTGTTGGTAATGTGATTTGACTTATATTATCATCTTTTAAAACAACTCTTTCTGGAGTGACAATCTCAAAATTTATAACTTTTGATTTATTTTGTGGCATATATTTTTTTAAAAAACATTAGAGATATAAGGATTAGAACAAATTTTTTAATAAACTTTATTGTAACAAGTAAAGCATTGCAATTACCTATTAGCGCTCATTAGTTTTAACTTCATCAAGCTTGCCTTTCATATAGAATTCTTGCTCTGGTATATTGTCATAATTTCCTCTTAAAATTTCTTTAAAATCTTTAATAGTATCTTTTAATGAAACATATTTTCCTTTTACACCAGTAAAAGGTTCTGCCACAAAAAATGGCTGAGATAAAAATTTCTGTATTTTTCTTGCTCTATTTACAATAATTTTATCTTCATCTGACAACTCTTCCATACCTAAAATTGCTATTACATCTTGTAATTCCCTATATCTTTGTAATATTTTTTGAACTCCGCGAGCTGTTTGATAATGTTCTTGACCAACTATTTTAGGATCTAAAACTGTTGAAGAAGAATCTAATGGATCAACTGCTGGATAAATTCCTAATTCAGCTAATGAACGCGATAATACAACTGTTGAGTCAAGATGAGTAAAGGTTGTGGCTGGAGCTGGATCTGTTAAATCATCTGCTGGAACATAAATTGCTTGAATAGATGTAATAGATCCCTTATTAGTAGATGTAATTCTTTCTTGTAATTCTCCCATTTCAGTAGCTAAAGTTGGCTGATATCCAACAGCTGAAGGCATTCTGCCAAGTAAAGCGCTTATCTCACTACCAGCTTGCGTAAATCTAAAGATATTATCTATAAATAAAAGAACATCTTTATTTTCTTCATCACGAAAATACTCTGCTAAGCTTAGCCCAGATAAAGCTACACGCGCTCTTGCTCCAGGTGGTTCATTCATTTGGCCAAATACCATAGCTGTTTTATCAATTACACCAGACTGTTTCATTTCATTATAGAGATCATTTCCTTCTCTTGTTCTTTCCCCTACTCCAGCAAAAATAGAATACCCACCATGCTCTTGGGCAATATTTCTAATTAATTCCATAATAATAACTGTCTTACCAACTCCAGCTCCACCAAACATTCCAACTTTTCCACCTTTTGTAATAGGACAAATTAAATCAATAACTTTAATTCCAGTCTCTAAGACTTCCATTTTAGTTGA
>JALTFF010000140.1 GCA_027007465.1 bacterium
ATTCAAATATCTGTTTAGCTAATTTTTTTTCTTGAAAATTTTTTATTGCTGGCATTCCTACTTCTCTATTAATTTCTTTCATTTGTTTTTCTGTTTGATTAGCTATTTCTTCATCAGAGCTAGAGTTTATACTACAACCAGTTAAAGTTAGCCCCATTAATATTATTAAGCTTAAAAATAAAATTTTTTTCTTCATATATTTATTATTAATTTATAAATATTTTTATAAAATAATCCAATCATTTCCTAATAAATCTCCATCATTAAGTATCCAAGAATTAATTTCTCCATTTTTTTGATGCAAACATAGAATATTATTATTATTATTATTATACAGAAAACCATATACTTGTTTATCATTCCATTCTAATTTTGTAATTTTTTTACCTTCTTTAACGGCTTTTAACGCTTCAAAAAAAGATAATTTTTTTTCTTCTTCTTTATAGATTGTTGGTGAATGAGATAATGCAGTCATATCTATATCCATTGAACCGTCTTTATTTTTTTTAATTTCATTTTCATTTTTCATTTTTTTAAAAATTTTAATTAAATAAATTAAATTAGATAATTAAAATTTGTTTAATAATTTATTAAATCAAATCCATGTTTTAACATTTTATAATCAACCTTTTTTTCTTTACTATATAATTTTAGTAATTTTTCTATATTAAAATTAATAATAGTTTCTCCTTTTCCATAATGTAATTTCTTTTTAGTTTTAGGAATTTTTTCTATCAACATAAAAGCATCAAATTTTTTTAATTTATCTTTTAATTTTTCTATTTCAACTACTGGTATTTTTTTAGTAAGAGTAATTTTTACAATACTATTTTTAGGAATATTATCTAATTGACTTTTTATAGGATTAGTAATCCCATAAATATATCGTCCTGGCAATTTTATTTGTTCTATGCTATCAATTAATTTTTGTCCCTTTAAATTACAATCAATTTTCCAAATATATTTTTCTTTTTCATTAATTTCTTTAGTAAAAATAGAACCAGCTGTAATTACATTATTATTTCTTGATGGCGTATGTATATGCCCTCCAATAATTAAATTATATTTTTTTAATAATTCTTCAACTGGCAAAATAAATTCAGGAGATATTTCTATTCCTGGGGGTATTCCGACTACTTTATTATTAAAAATCATCGTATGATGATGAAATAAAATATCAGATGGTTTTAACATTTCTAATACTTTTTGTAACGCTTCTTCATTAGTTTTTGCTGATAATTCTGGCTTTGTTAAATAAGGTAAAAAAGTTGCTACATTAGATTGTAAATTAAATTGTTGAATATCACGAGTAATAATATGCCATTTATGATTTTTGATTTCTTTAAGGTAATCTAATGCTGTCTCTCCATTAGCTTTTTTTTCATGATTTCCTGAAATAATATAAATTTCTTTATTATTAAATCTTTCAATAAAATTAGTTAAATCTTTTATTACTTGTGGTGGATTTGTAATAAGGTCAAGTAAATCACCTAATATAACAATAGAACTACAATCAATAGATTGTTTTACAATAAAATCAAGTATTTCTTTTTTTTCTTTGCAACGACCATTTTCAATTTGAGAACTATAAGAAAGTCTTGAAGAAAAATGTAAGTCACCAATAATTAATGTTTTATTATTTTTCATTTTATTACAATAAAAAAGATAATATAATTATAGCTAAACCAATATCTAAAGTTAAATTTAAAAGTATTAATATTATAAAAAATGACATAATTTTATTATTTATTATTTTATTGTTTTATCTAACATAGCTGAAGCTTCCATATCGGCACTTATCATTAAAGTTAATAAAGGATACATTTCTAATGCTTTTTTAAATGCTATTCCATTAGGATATTGAAAATGAATAGAAGCATCAAACATTCCACCCATATGCCATCTAATAGTTATAATTTCTTCATCAGTTAATTTTAAAAAACGTTGCAATATAAATACTGATTTTTCTCCATGCCCAGCAGGAAAAGTTTCATTTGTTTCATAAATATCTATTTGTCTCCATTCTCCTGTTTGTTCTTTAAATTTTTTATCCCATTTTTTAGTTTTAATATAAAAATTAGTTTTACAAATGTCATGAAGTAATCCACAAATACTTATAGTGCTATCTGCTGTTTTCATTTTATATCTTTCTACTTTTTCTTTCAGTAAATTATAAACATTTAAGCTATGTTGAGCTAAGCCTCCTTCAAAATTACCATGAAAAATAGTGGAAGCAGGAGCAGTAAAAAAATCAGTGCTATTTTTTAAATAATATATAAAGTTATTAGCTCCTTCTCTTTTTTTCAATGTATCTTTTAAAATATTTAAAATTATTCTTTTATTTTGTTCAATATCCATATCATTTACATATTTTCTAATTTTTGTAATATAGATGGTAAGTTTGAATCTATCCAAGCAAGTCCTGTTCTTTCCATAACTATTCTTTTAATATCTACATCAGTAGTAGTTCCTAACTTACTTTTTGCTAGTTCAATTATCATTGTTTCAATTTTTTTAATATTATCTGTTTGTTGTTCTGTTGTTTGTTCTTGTGTTGTTTCTTGTTGTATTTGTGGCGTTTTATCAACCGTTACTGAACTATTTGTTCCATTAAATGATAATTCTTCTACATCTATTTCGCCTGGTGTTACTTCTTCATTATAATTTTCATTATTTTTTTCTTTATTAGAAGCAAATTTTGGCATTATATTATTAATTAAATAATTTTGAAGAAATTTATTAACTTGAATAAAATAAGTTTTCCAATCATCGCTATCAAAATTTTCATAATCTAATGGAAAAGCAGGGTATCCATTTAAATAAGATTTTTTTTCTGCATCAAAGAAAAAATCTTTTATTTTTAAATTATTTTGATAAATAGTTACTCCTTTTCTTGCTTTACCTTTACTTTGAAAAGCATAAGGAACAAGTTTAACTTTTTTGTTTAAATCAACATTAGGTATTTTTTTCATTATATCAACAGCGAAACTTGTGCTTATTCCCATAGATAAAGTAACTTCATCTACTAATAATTGTAATGTTTTTCCCCATTTACCATCATAAATTGCAATATCTTTAATGTAGCCTTCTAATGCATCATAAACAAGTTCCCATTTCTCTCCTTCTGTGCCATCAGATAATTTATAAATTCTTTTTACAGCTTCTGGATTGGCTGCATTTGTTAAAACTCTAATAGTGCCATCACTTATAATGGTAGCATAGTTCTTTTTTTCATCTTTTATTAAAGCCATTTGATTTAATTCTATTCCTTATTTTAATTCGTGAATAGAATATTATTTATTAATCTATTTATAGTATAGCGTATTTTTTAATACTTGTCAAGCATTAGACAATTTATTTTTTATTTTATTAAGAATATTTTTATTATTTTCTATAAATTTTATTGTTTTTTCTATTCCTATCCCAAGTTTTATATTTTTATAACTATATGTCATTCCATTTTTTTCAATTATTTTTTCTTTAATGGCATTTTCTACAATATCATCAATTACATCAATTCCTTTTTCAAAGTTAAGATTAATTTCAGCTTTTCTAAAAGGTAAGCCAACTTTATTTTTAACAGCTTCTATTTTTAAACGATTACCAATAACTACTCCTTCTTTATTTTTTAACGTTTTTATCTTGCTTACTTTAAGGCGAACAGAAGCATAAAATTTAAGAGCTTTACCTCCAGTAGAATCTTGAGTAGGACCTACAAAAAATCCAATTTTATCTCTTACTTGAGAAATAAAAATAATTATAGTTTTAGAAAGTGCAGCAATTCCAGTAATTTTTCTTAATCCTTTAGATAAAAGTTTAGCTTGTAAAGCAATTGTTGATTTATCAATATCATCTTCTAATTCTTGTTCAGGGACAAGAGCAGCAGTGCTATCTATTACAATAATATCTAATTCTCCAGTGCTTACTAATTTTTCTACTGTATCAAGAGCCATTTCTCCTGTTTTTGGTTGAGATAATAAAAGGTCGTTTATTTTTATTCCAAGTTTTTTAGCATATTCATTAGAAAAACACATTTCTGCATCTATCCATGCTGCTTTTCCTCCGTTTTTTTGAATTTGTCCTACTAAATACATTGCTAAAGTGCTTTTACCGCTAGAAGGTTGTCCCCATATATCAATAATTCTACCACGAGGCATTCCTCCACAACCAAAAATTTTATCTAAAGAATAACAACCAGTAGAAATACTATCTATTATTCCTCTTTCATCTTTGCTATCAATTTTTTTAATAGAGTTCATTCCGTATTTTTTATTAATTTCATTAATAGTATCCTTTAAGCTTTTATTACTTTTCATATAATTATAAAATATAAAATTCTTTTTTATTATCCATATCCATAACTAAAATATGTTCTATTTTGTTTTCTCTTTTCTCTGAATAAATTGAAATTTTTTCTAACTCATTAAAACTATAAATATTATTTGTTCCTAATTTTTTATTTTTTTTAACATTAATTAATCCAAATTCTTTTAATATTTTAATAGCTTTAATGGCAGTTGTTTTACCAATATGCAACTTTTCACAAATTCCTTCTCCATTTTTTCTCTTTAATGCTGGATATGCTTCTTTAGTTTTAGAGTTATAATATCTGCGTAAAGCTATATAAACTGCTACAGGAATTACTCCTAATTGTTTTATATATTTTTTTTCTTTTATTATTAAATTATTTATCCAAAAGAAATTTTTAATATCTTTTGTTTTACGTATTCTATCAAAACTAAGCCAATTATCTTTTAATATATAAATATTTTGCTCATTTATTCCAACTTTTCTTTTTTTTTCAACCATTTTATTGTTTACTAATATTTTAATATTCCTATCAACAGTTGATTTACTAATTTGTAATCTTTTATAAATAAATTCTAAAGAAACATCCCATTCTTGTTTTTTATTAACAAACCCACAAAATAAAGCATAAATTACTATAGAATATACATTTAAATTTAATTTGACAGCATCATCAATTAATTTATTATTTAATAGTATCCATCTATTGTTGTTATTTATATTCATAATATATTCACAAAAAAATAACAACAAAAAAAGAACACAAGGAAAAGATGTAACTGTGGCTAGCCAATAAATAACCACAAATGCCCTCACGGAACATTTCATCTTCTACTTGCGCCCTTATTTTGTTGTATTGACT
>JALTFF010000141.1 GCA_027007465.1 bacterium
GTGTTATAAATTTTTTAGGTTCTGTGCCATATACGCAAATTCCTAAATATTTAAGTAAGGCTGATTTATTCGTTAATATGAGCCATACTGGCAGTTTAGACAAAGTTATGCTGGAGGCGATGGCTATCGGACTCCCTGTGATTACATGTAATGAGTCTATGTTTGAAGTATTAGGTAGATATAGAAAAGAATTTATGTTTAAAAAAAGAGATTTTAAAGCATTGTCCATGAAGATTAAAATGGTTATAGATTTCAACAATACTGAAAGAAGCAAAATAAGAAAAGATATGAAAAAAATTGTTATTAAAAATCACAACCTAAGTGGATTAATTAATAAAATTATTAAAGAATTATGATTGATTTATCAGGAATGAAAAAAAAAATTTAATAGTTAATACTTGTTCGAGTGATAAAAAATTGACAGGCATGGTGATGCGGGAAGACTGATCGGTGGATAGCTATTTTAAATCTGCTATTCCTGGTTCTGATGTAAAATATTTAGATAAAAATAATAAAGATAATTCTTTAAATAAATTTTAGATGCAGCAAGAGACAGGAATGTTGTAGGATTTTCAATTACTTCAATGTAAATAAAATATACTTTGCCGTTTATTAAATATATCCGTAGTAATTATCAGAAAATAAAATTATCATAGGATGAATTCATCCTATATTATTCCACAAACAAGACTATAACTGCTGGGTAGATGAATGGATCGCATATGAACTACCCAAAGATAATTTATTGTATAAATTTTTACCTGAAAAAATAAAGTAGGCTTATAAAAATAAATGTGCACAGATTGTTACAGGATTTAATTACTCATATAAATGCGCATTTTGTGTAAATAGCGTGAGAAAATGCGAATATGAAAGCCGACCAGTCGAAAAGATTTTTAGAGATGTTGAATATATAGTTAAAAATTTCAATCCACGTGAGATATATTTTAAAGTTGAAATATTAGGCTCGCAAATATATCATCCTTATCATGGCGGATTAGTATATGAAGATGCTAAGAAATACGGACTAAAACTGCCGGACAATTTTGAAGATTGGGCGACTTATTATGACAAAACCCATTAGGCGATATATTTAAAGCTAACTACTCCTGTTTTGACTGGCAAAGAGAATAAAATTTTGCCTTATATATGGATTATAGTGCGTTATGGATTAAATTATAGTAAGTCAAAAAATCCGATTAAGAAATTAATTGATTATAATTTTTTGGTTCACTGAAAATTAAGATGATCCGGAGGTTAAGACATTAAACTGTTTATGTATTTAAGAGGTAAATTTTTGAAAATAGTTTAAAAGTGTTGATTATTAATTGTTATATTTGAGATATTTTTAAACCGATTTATATTAATTATTTTTTATTCTAGTGAATTATAAATAATATTTTGCAATTTAATTGTTATGCTTTTAAAAGATAATAAGAATAATAACAGAATAACGGTTTGTTATTTCGGCATCTATAAACCGACCATGGCCCGCAATAAAGTTTATTTAAATGGGTTAAAAGAAAATGGTGCAGAGATAATTGAATGTATTGATTCTTCAAGATCTTTTGTAAAATTTTGGCACTTGGTTGTTAAGCACTGGAGAATAAGAAAGCAGTATGATATATTGTTTGTCGGTTATTTAAGTAATTTAGTTGTTCCTTTAGCTAAGATTATTTCTGGGAAGAAAATAATCTATAACGCGCTTAATTCGATGTATGAAGGTGTTGTTTTAGACAGGGAAATATATGGAAAATATTCTCCAATGAAAATTTATTTTTGGTTAGTTGATTTTTTGGCTTTACATTCTGCAGATTTAGTTTTAGTAGAAAGCAATGAGCAGAAAAAATTTATTACTGAAAAATTCAAGATTAAAGAGAATAAGATGGCAGTAATTTATACAGGCGCAGATAATCAAATTTTTTTTCCAGATCAAAAAATAAAAAAGAGAGAGAGATTTACAATAGTTTTCCGAGGAAAATTTTTGCCGGCAACTGGCGTGGAATATGTCATTAAAGCTGCTAAAGTATTACAAGAACGCCACCACAGCGGTGCAGACATGATTAATTTTTTAATTATTGGCCGCGGCTTATTGGAAAAGAAAATAAGAAAGATGATAAAAGATTTTAATTTAAAAAATATTGAATTGATTACTGAATATTTATCTAGCAATGAACTTCGAAGGAAAATGTTGTCTTGCCATATTTGTTTGGGCCAATTCGCCGACCATCCAAGAATGAATCGCACTATCCAAAATAAAACTTTTGAAGCCTTAGCATTAGGCATGCCATATATTACTCGTGATTCAGCCAGCAATAGGGAATTGTTAAAAGATAAAGAGAATTGCCTGTTCGTTAAGCCGGCTAATCCGGAAGATTTAGCAGATAAAATATTAGAATTAAAAAACAACTCTGAATTACGAGAAAAAATAGCTAAAAAAGGTCATGATTTATATAAAGAGAAGTTAAACCAAAAAGTTTTAGGCAAAAATTTTTTAAAAATTATCACCGAAAGAGAAGATTTAAATTAATTTAATAACCTGTTGCGTAATAGTCTTAATTTAAATTTTGTTAAGCAACCAGGCTTAATATACAAACAATATGAAAACTCTTTCTGTAATTATACCTATATAATGAAAAAATACAATAAAAGAGATATTATCAAGAGTTAAAAATAGCAATACAGAAGATATAAAAAAAGAAACAATATTAATTGATGATTTTTCAACTGGCGGCACAAAGGATACAATAAAAAGAGAATGAATATAAAAATCTTATCATGAAAAAATCAAGGCAAAGGCGCAGCAGTAAAATTAGGCTTCTCAAAAGCAACAGGTGACTTTATAATAATCCATGGTGCTGATTTAGAATATAATCCTGATGAATATTTTGAAATTATTAAACATATTATTAATGGCAAGGCAGATGTAGTTTACAGAATTAGATTTATCGACAATAAACCGCATAGAGTTTTGTATTTTTGGCATTATATCGGAAATAAATTTCTAAAATTTTACAAATGTATTTACAAATTTGAATCTAACTGATATAGAAGCTTGTTACAAGGCGTTTAACAGAAAAGCTTGATATAATTAAAGATAAAATTACTTCTAAACGCTTCGGGACAGAGCCGGAAATAACTGCTTTAGTGGCTAGGAATAATTTAAGAATATATGAAATGGGATATCTTATGATGGTAGAACATATAAAGAAGGAAAGAAAATAAACTGGAAAGATGGAATTGCTGCAATTTGGTATATTATTAAATATAATCTATTCAGGTAAATATAGACGGGGCGTTTTTAGGGTTAATTTAAGAAAAATTAGGATAATAAATTATACTAATTTTAATTAGAAGTTTGGTTCAAAATTTTTTTGTAAAGTTTTAAATAATTATTTATCATTATATCTAAAGTAAAATTTTCTTTTACTCGCTGAATTGAATTTTCCGACATTTTATTTATTTCATCATCGTTTAGTTTAAAAATATATTCAATTCCATTTATTAAATCGTCTGTATTTTGGTATTCGGCTATATAGCCGTTTTTTTTGTGGATTACTATCTCAGGAATGCCGCCAGTCTTAAAGGCCACTATAGGCGTTCCGCAAGATAGAGATTCTGCTGCCACTAAGCCGAATACGTCGGCAAGGGATGGATACAAGAATAAATCAGCAGATGAAAAATATTTAGCTAATATTTTTTTATCTTTAATATAATTTATATATTTTATATTGTTGCCGCCTAAATGTTCGCCTTGTTGATTATTTTCTTCTCCTATGCAAACGAATAATATATTTTTATTGTTTTTGTAATAACTAATTATTTTTTCTATATATTGCCATCCTTTTAATATATTTTTTTTACCCCCCTTAGCTATAAATAAAATAATTTTTTTATTTAAAGGCAAATTAAGTTCCTGGCGGGTTTTATTTTTTTCGTATTTTTTAAAAATACTATTATCTATTCCATTATAAATTAAGGAAATATTTTGATCTTTTAAAATACTTTTCTCTATTTTTCTCTTAAGCCATACAGATGGCACAACGATATTTAATTTTGATTTTTTATAAATAGCATTTTTTTTACGTAGTAAATAATTAGTATTATCCCATAAAAACAAAAGAAATTTTCTCGGTTTAGGATTTTTACATTTAAGTTCATCAGTGCAACCACCTGTAAACGCCCACAAATCATGTTGCGTCCAGACAACCGGTTTTATTTTAGAAATTTTTGACAAAGTGTTTAAATTAAAAAAATTACTGTGCAGGTTATGACAATGAATAATATCGGCGTTTTTAAATTCAGGCGTTTTTAAAATGTAATCAGTTTTAGCAAAAATGAGATCGTTAGCAAAAATTTTAACTAAATAATCTTGATATTTTTTGCGCGGAATCTGAAATACGTTTTTTTCCTGGGAATATTTTATGCCAACAAACATATTGACTGTATGCCCAAGCGCCATTAATTTGTTTCGGAGCTCCCATGAAACGATTGCAGCTCCACCTCGGTTATCAATTGTTCCTATTTGCAGTATGTTCATTTTAATTTATTTAAAAAGTAATAGAAGGTATTTTTGCAATATTGATAAATTTTAGGAAATTTTGTCTGTAAATGCCTCAAGAGAGGTATCTGACTTCGTATTTTGTAAATAGTTTTAGGATCTATAACAGATCCCTCATACTTTTTACGGATAATTTTTCTATCTTGAAAAAATTTATTATTTTGGCTGGCTGTTTTTGAATTTTCCCATATTCTAAAATTTGCCATTATTTTTGGTATACGTATTGCTTTATTATTTTTTAATATTCTTAGCCAAAAGTCATAATCCATTGCATAATGCAAATTTTCATCTAAAAAACCTATTTTATTTATTATTTTTTTTGTGAAAAACGCAGCTGGCTGGCAAATGGAATATCCTTTTTGGAGAAATGTATTGAAATTACCTTCGTCTGATTCCATAATCTCTTTAGTATTTTTTACTTTATCAATTTTGTATCCATTACCATAAATCAAATCAACATCAGGATTTTCTTTGAATTTTTTCATAATAAATTCAAAAGCGTTAGGTTCATAATAATCATCTGAATTTATCCATGCTAAAATATCTCCCTTTGCGATTTTAAATCCTT
>JALTFF010000142.1 GCA_027007465.1 bacterium
TTCTTCTGCTTCATTAGATTCTTCTGCTTCATTAGAAGATGAAGCTGATTTATTTGCTGAAGTTGTTGTATTGCTTGTAGATTCTTTCTTGCTTCCATAACAATAATAATCACTTCCCATTAGTGATAGAACAAGAATTACAACAGCAGACGTGCTTATAGTCCATTTAACCCATCCTCCTGATAGCCAGACAATAATAAGAATCAATAAAGATAGAATGGTCGGAATCCAGCATGTTTTTGCATTATTCATATGCAAATAATATAGTTTATGCAAATTTATGTATTATAACATAAAAGATGCATAAACATATATAAGTTTATATTTCTATATTAGCAGAAAATTTTAAAAAATACAATATATAGGCAGGGGTTGAAGGAATTGAACCCTCATTTACGCTTTTGGAGAGCGTTGTTTTGCCATTAAACTAAACCCCTATTTATTTTTCTAATATACTCTGATATTCTATTTCATAAATATGCAATATTGTAATTGTTAGAGCGATTATTAAAGGCCCATAAATTATGCCCCAAAATCCAAACAAACTAATACTGCCTAAAATAGCAAATATTAAAATAATAGGATTAACCTCTGCTTTACCTTTAATAATATAAGCTCTTAAAATATTATCTATTGAACTTATGGCAAAAAATCCCCATACTAACAAGAAAATACCTTGCCAAATATCACCAATATAAAGCAGATAAATTCCTACTGGAAACCAAACTATAGAAGATCCAAAATAAGGAATAACAGAAAAAAAAGAAATAGCTAAACCAGCAAAAAAAGCTGGCAATCCAATAATCATAAAGCCAATAGCGCCTACAATTCCTTGTGCAATAGCTACAATAAAAATGCTTAATATTATAGAATAACTTACGCTCTGAAATTTTTTGAAAATTTCAATGTCATATTTATTTTCCAATGGAGTAAGCTGCATTATTTTTTTTATTATTCTTTCTCCATCAGTAAAGAAAAAATATACAGCAAGAATTATTAAGAACAAGGATGTAATAAAACTAGTTGTTCCCTTTATAATATTAGTTGCGCCAGAGATCAACCATTGATTAACTTTATCTATGATATTTAATGTATATTTTTTAATAGTTGCAGAATCTAAGCCTAAGTAATCTACTTTTTTTAAAAATTTAATCTCTATTGCTTTGTTAAAATTATTTTTAGAAAAATATTCTTTAGCAGAATTATAAGCAACAATAGACTTTTGTGAAGCAAGGATTATAAAATTAGCTGTAGGAATAATTATAATTAGAGCAATACCAATACACATTATTAAAGCAGATAAGTGTTTTTTTCCATTTAACTTGTTAGTTAATTTTAAGTGCAGAGGGTATAATATAACCACTAAAATAGCAGATATTATAATTTCATCTAAAAATGGTTTAAAAATTAAATAGCAAAGATAAATTGTTAAAACAGCTAATGATAAAATAAAAATTTTTGATAAATTTTTGCTTGAATCATTCATAATTTAATATGATAAATTTCTTAGCAGGTTTATCAGATGAAGAATATCCATTATACAAAAGCCTGTTTAAATAATTTCTTCCTCTATTGTTGTTTTATATTAGAATGGTAAAGTGGACTTATTAAAAATGAAGCTTAGCTTCTTATGCGCATTGTCTATTTCAGCTAAATGAGTTAGCTCCTTTCTAAGGAATATTAAAGGAATTTAAATCTAATAAAATTATACTAAAATTTATTTAACTTCTTTGTGTAGTGTGTGTTTTCTACACCAAGGACAGAACTTTTTTAACTCTAATTTTTCTTTATTTGTTTTTTTATTCCTAACAGTATTATAATTTATTTTTTTACAAACAGTACATTGTAGTTTTACTCTATTTTTTTGTGACATAAGTATTTTTTAAATTAAATAATGTTTATTTATATATGCTATAGAGCAGATAAAAGAGCCTGGGGTCGGACTTGAACCGACGACCTACTGTTTACAAAACAGTTGCTCTACCGCTGAGCTACTCAGGCTTTTTATTGTTGTGAATGATTTAAAAATACTCTAAGTATTATTAATCGTAGGATTATTAGTATTATTATTTACTATTATTGATTTGTCAAATATTAAATTAAGCACTTTCTTCCTTTCTCTCTTGGTTTTTGCAGAATATTGGATAATTTTATTATTTGGAGCTATTTTCTTAATAGTCTCTAACTTTTTAATTATCTCATTAGTTTTTAATTTATCAGCTTTATTTGCGACTATTATAAGCGAATAATTGTTTTGATTTATTAACTCTAATATTTTTTTATCAAGCTCTGTTAGCCCTATTCTTATATCAATAATTAAAATTATCTTTTCAAATTTTGTATTAGAACGAAATAAATACCAAAAGATCATTTTCTTTATTTTTTCAATTTGTTTTTTGGATGCTTTTATAAATCCGTAGCCAGGAAGATCAACAAAGTATATTTTTTTATTGATTAAAAAAAAATTAATTTGCCTTGTTTTACCTGGAGTAGAGCTACTTTTAACTAAATTTTTTCTGTTAACCAATGAATTTATAACGCTTGATTTTCCCACATTAGATCTTCCTATAAATACAATTTGAGGGATTTTATTTTCTAATATTTTATTTGTTCCAATAATTCCCTTGACGAATTCAGCTGTTTTAATTTCCATAATAAAATTATACTATTTTCAATATACTATTAATTCGTTTACAAGATATAAGCTTTGTATTTAGTTCTTTACGGATTTTTATTTCAAATGCATTCTGTTTTAGTGTTTTTTTGCTTATTACAATTCTTATTGGTATGCCTATTAAATCAGCGTCTGCAAATTTTTCGCCAGCTGTTTTATCTCTGTCATCATATAATGTATCTATTTTCATCTTAGTTAATTTTTCATATAATTTATCAGCTTTATCTTTAACATTATTTAATGCAATTAAATGTATTTGAAAAGGTGATACTATCTTTGGCCAAATAATGCCTTTCTTATCATTATGTTTTTCAACAATTGCTGCCATTGTTCTGCCTATCCCAATGCCATAACATCCCATATAAAGCAATTTTTCCTTCCCATCAGCGTCAACATAAACAGCACCTTTCATCTTGCTTGAATAGTGATATCCAAGTTGGAATATATTTCCTACTTCAATGCCTTGTTTTTCAACTAATTTTCCTGAATTATCAATTGATTGATAACCAGCCTTTGCTAGTGCAATATCTCCTTCAATGTCTGGCTTATAATCTCTATCAATATTGACATTTAATAAGTCTTTATTTTTCTCATTACTTCCACCATAACTATTTACTACTGTTCTTAAAGAATCATCAGCTACAATAATTAATTTTGTTTTTTTGTTTAGTTTATCTTTTATTCCAACAGGCGAAATAAATCCAGGCTCTGATTGAATATCTTTCTTAATCTCTTCATTACTAGCATGTCGCAAACTTGTTACTTTTAATATATTTTTTAATTTTACTTCATTAACGTCAAAATCTCCTCTGATTATAGCTAATATATATCTATTTTTTTTATCTACAAACACAACATCTTTAATTTGCTGCCAAAGAGGTAGTTTGTGTAACTTAACCCCATCTTGCATTTTAGGACCTCTTTTTGCTATAACTTTTATAAGTTGTTTTGGCTTTTCACTTTTATTTTTTATTTCTTTTTTAAATAAAGCGACATCTTCATGAGCCGCATATTTTCCACTTTCAGAAATAAAAAATTTACTTTCTCCAACTTTAGATTCAACAATAAATTCATGGCAATATTCTCCTCCAATATATCCATTATCAGATTCAACAATATAAGTTTCCAAGCCAAGCCTTTTAAAAATTTTTGTATAAACTTTTTTCATTTTTTCATATTCTATTTTAAAATCTTCCTTATTTCTATGAAACGAATAAGCATCTTTCATAATAAATTCTCTAACTCGCAACAATCCTCCTCTAGCGCGTAATTCATCTCTAAATTTTGGAGAAAATTGATAAAGATTAAATGGTAGATCGCGATAGCTTAATTTATATTGGCGGACCAAATCAACAAACATCTCCTCTGCTGTGCCACCTAAAACAAATTCAGTATTTCTGCGATCTTTTACTCTCATCAATTCAAAGCCAATTGTATTTGTTCTATTTGTTTCCTGCCATAATTTTAATGGATGTAAAATAGGGCTTACCATTTCTTGGCATCCAGCAGCATCCATTTCTTGCTTAATAATAGACATTATTTTTTGTTGAACTTTTTGACCAATTGGCAATATATAGTAACGTCCAGCAGATGATTCTCTAATAAAATCACCTTGCTTAAGTAGTTTTGATGAGACAATTTTGTCATTGTCAGGAACTGTTTTAGAAGTTTTTAAAAAGTAATGCGAAAGTCTCATAAATTATTATTAGTTTAGTTTGTGGGCAGGGAGGGATTCGAACCCCCGAAGACAAATGCCAGCAGATTTACAGTCTGCTCCAGTTGACCGCTTTGGTACCTACCCAAATTATTCAAAATTCAATATAATCATAACCCAAATTAGAAAATTTTGCAAGAATAGAAAATCTTTTTCTATCTCTTCCTTTTTTCAAAAGGAAGATATTTTTTGTTTATTCACTTTTCTTAAAGGTAGAGATTAAGAGATGAGAAGTGTTTTAAAAATCTAAAATCCAAATATCAAATGACAAATGACAAACAAAATCCAAATGTCAAATGTCAAATTCAAAATTTGAAACTTGAAATTTTAATTAGATACATTAATCACTTATTTAAAATATCTCAAAGGTCAATTTGAGATGGGATTATACAAGCATTTTATTTTATTTTAAAAATTTCTATGTTAAAATAATCTCATAAAATCTGATAATAAATACAGATTTATTAATTATGTTTTCTACTAATAGAAATTTATGTTGGAAATTAAAGATTTAAAATCAGGGTATAATGGGATGGAAGTTCTAAATGGAATTGATTTAGAAGTTAAGCCAGAGGAAATTATTGCTATTATAGGCCCAAACGGTTCTGGAAAGACAACTGTTTTTAATCTTATCTCTGGCATTTTGAAACCGGACTCTGGGAAAATAATTTTTAACAAAAAGGATATTGCGGGTAAGGCGCCTGAAACTGTTTCTAATTTGG
>JALTFF010000143.1 GCA_027007465.1 bacterium
AAAAGAAAGAATAGCATAGGCGACAGCTACATCAACAAAAATAGCCTGCTTCCAAATAATGGAAAACACTATTAGCAAAGCAATAACTAAAGTGTTCACTATATCTAAAATGATTAGTTTATCAAAAATTGTTTTAATAAAAAAAATTCTTATTAAAGCAATAAAAATAAGAATTGAAATAATTAAAGCAACTATTTGCCACATATATACTATATTTTTATCTAAGAATTTCTTATATAAATTATATCTAATTAAAGTCGTTTTGTCAATAAATTATCAATTATTTTTGTTATGTAATAAAATTATCTTCGTAAACTATTTTGACTAAATGTTTAAAATTGCCTATACTAAAAATGTAAATTCTATAAAATAAATTTTAAATCACAAATAAATAGTTTGCTATAAATTTACCCAAATTAAACTACAAGCTAATATAAAATTATTATGAGTAATATTAGGACAAGATTTGCTCCAAGCCCAACTGGTTATATGCATATAGGCAATTTAAGAACAGCTCTATATTCTTATTTACTGGCAAAAAAGAATAAAGGGAAATTTATATTAAGGATTGAAGATACTGATCAAGAACGTATTGTAAAAGGAGCTATTGATTTAATATATAAAACATTATTGATAACTGGATTAAAATATGATGAAGGGCCTAATATTGGAGGCAATTATGGCCCATATATTCAAAGTCAAAGAAAGGAAATATATTTAAAATATGCTAAAAAATTAGTAGAAAAAGGTGGGGCTTATTATTGTTTTTATCCTCAAGAAAAGATAAATTACTCTAAAGAAGAATTGCTTAAATATAATGAGAATTGTAAAAAATTATCTAAAAATGAAATAAAAAACAAATTAGATAAAGGCAACCCTTATGTGATTAGACAATTAATTCCTTTAAATAAAGATATAATATTTAATGACTTAGTTTTTGGAAAGATAAAGGCAAATACAAATGATTTAGACGAAGGAGTCTTAATTAAGACAAATGGCTTTCCAACTTATAACTTTGCAAATGTTGTTGATGATCACTTAATGAAGATAAGCCATGTCTTGCGTGGAGCAGAATATTTGTCATCAACCCCTAAATATATTCTTATTTATAAATCCTTTGGATGGTCAATACCTAAGCACATACACTTACCGCTTATTTTAAAAAATGCCAATAAAAAGTTTAGCAAACGAGATAGAGATAGCTCATTTATTGATCTCCTAAAGCAAGGATATTTAAAAGAAGCTATTATTAATTATATTGCGCTATTAGGATGGAATCCTAAAAATGAGAGAGAAATTTTTTCTTTAAAAGAACTTAAAACTTATTTTAATGTAGCTGGAATTCATAAAACTCCGGCTGTTTTTGATATAAATAAATTAAATTGGATAAATTCAGTTTATATAAAAAATTTAGATTTTGATAAGTTTCATAAATTGAGTTTACCTTATTATCAAAAAATAATAAAAAAACAAAATATTGATACATTAAGTTTGAGCAAAGTATTGCAGACAAGAATTAATAAATTTAGTGAAATACCTGAAAAGATTGATTTTTTAGAAAAATTACCAAATTATAAAAGTAAATTATTTGAAAATAAAAAAATGAAATCTAACAAAGAAATTTCATTAAGAATATTAAAAATTACTTTATGTAAAATTGACAATATTACAGAGTGGACAGAAGAAAATATTAGAAAATATTTTTTTAATATCATAAATAAAGAAAAACTAAAAAACGGACAAGTTCTTTGGCCAATAAGAATTGCATTATCTGGAAAAGAATTTACACCAGGAGGGGCAATTGAAATTGCAAAAATTTTAGGTCCTAAAGAAACTAAGATTAGAATTGTGAAAGCAATAAATAAATTAAAATCTAACATTTAATCAATTTGTTAATAATTTTTAATTTGACAAACTTTCTACAATAAAAAATAAATACACTATAAAAAGCAGACTAATTAATAATGAAGATTAGCTTCTTCGCGCTAAACTTGTTGTTCCAAATAGAACAAAAAGCCCTTTAAACATTATTAGCGCAATTGACATTGTTTTCCTTGTTAAATTATTGATATTATAAATTATATATTAAATCATAAATAATCCTATGCATTCTAAAGTTCTTTCAGCAACAGTTATAGGTCTTGATTGTGAACTAATAGAAGTAGAAGTAGATATTTCACGCAGCCATATTCCAGGTTACTCTAATTTTATTATAGTAGGACTTCCAGATACAGCTATTAAAGAATCAAAAGAAAGAATTAAGCCAGCAATAAGAAACTCTAATTTAGAGTTTCCTAGAACAAAAGTAATTGTTAACTTAGCTCCAGCTAATATAAAAAAACAAGGACCTGCTTATGATTTGCCAATTGCAGTAGCTATTTTATTGGCTCAACGAAAAATAACATTAAAATATCCATTGCAAGAACAATTATTTATTGGCGAACTATCATTAGATGGAAATTTGAGAGGAGTTAATGGAATACTGCCTATTGCTATTGAAGCAAAAAAGAAAAATATTAAGACAATTTATTTGCCAGAAGTAAATGCTAAGGAAGCAGCCCTGATTAAAGGACTAAATATTATACCAGTTAAAAATCTCTATCAATTAGTTGAGCATTTGCTTGGCAATCAAGAAATTATTGCAGAGGAATATAATGATATATCAAAAAATAGAGAAATAAATTATAAAGTAGATATGTCGCACATTCAAGGCCAGGAGCAAGCAAAACGAGCAGCTGAGATCGTTGCTGCTGGAGCGCATAATCTATTAATGATAGGTTCTCCTGGGGCTGGAAAAACTCTTATTAGCCGTGCAATACCTTCTATTTTGCCTCCGCTTACTCTTGATGAGGCTTTAGAAGTAAGTAAAATATATAGCGTCTGTGGCTTACTATCAGCTGATCAACCGCTTATAAAAACTCGACCATTTAGATCTCCTCATCATACTATGTCTGGCGTTGCTTTAGTTGGTGGTGGAGCTTGGCCAAAGCCAGGAGAGGTTTCGTTAGCTCATCGTGGCATTCTTTTTTTAGACGAACTCCCAGAATTCCCAAGAAATATTTTAGAAAATCTCAGACAACCATTAGAAGATGGAGTAATTAATATCTCTCGCGCTGCTGGTACATTGCAATTTCCAACAAAATTTATTTTAATAGCTGCTATGAATCCTTGCCCATGTGGTTATGCCAATGATCCAGAAATAAAATGCACCTGCTCGCCAAATCAAATAATCAATTATCAAAAAAGAATATCTGGCCCATTGTTAGATAGAATTGATTTACATATTAATGTGCCACGAGTTAAATTTGATAAATTAATCTCAACTAACAATGGAGAAACATCAGCTGAAATTAGAAAAAGAGTAAAAGCGGCTAGAAAAATCCAGCTTAATCGTTTTAAAAAATATAATATCTATACTAATAGTGAAATGAGCACTGAATTAGTAAAAAAATTTTGCTCTATTGATAATGATGCTAAAACACTTTTACATAATGCTGTTAATCAAATGCATCTTAGTGCGCGAGCCTATTATCGTATTTTAAAAATAGCACGAACAATTGCTGATCTATCAAATAAAGAAAAAATTACATATAATAACATAGGAGAGGCATTGCAATATAGGCCAAAAATAGAATAAATTTGCTAAATTTAGTTAAAAATGATATTATTAAAAACAGAAAAGCTCCTATAGCTCAATTGGATAGAGCGCCTGGCTTCGGACCAGGAAGTTCTGGGTTCGAGTCCTAGTGGGAGCGCAAATTAGTAAATATGCGCCTATAGCTCAGTTGGTAGAGCAGTGGCCTCTTAAGCCAATGGTCGTGGGTTCAAATCCCTCTGGGCGCACCACTAAGAAAAGGTCAATGATTTGGAATCCGCCTCACTTCATTCGGCGACCAATTTATACTGAACTCTCCAATCAAAATTTATTTTGGTTCTGTAAAATGTGTTCAAGCTGATTCTGAACAAATTTATTTCACAAATTTAATGGGACAGGTATTCTTATAGGTTCTTTAGCAGTTTTTAATAAAGAACCGACGGGTCTGCTTGTAGCAAGCGATCAATCAGTCGTTGATTTTTTCTCGCTGACACGCTTATTAAAGAAAGATAGTTATAACATCTTTCGTCGTCGAAAGTGGCAAAAAATGATAAAGGTGGAAGTAATTATTTAACTAAAAAATAAAATTTATGAATAATCAAACTTTTTCTAAAATTTGGATTGTAGTCATTCTGGCTGTTCTTGTTGTCGTAGGAATTTTAGTTTATCAATTTCGGACACCAAAGAAAGAGCCAAAACCATCAGAAAAAATAGCTAAACAGGAAGAGATAAACAAAAAAGCACAAATCATAAGAGAAATGACTAAAGAGGCAAAGAAATGGCCCGGTGCGGGTGAAACTGGCATTACTGAAGAAACAACGCCAGAAATAATCAAACCAGGACAGAACGTTGAAGGATGGGAAACTTACAGAAATAAGGAGGCTGGATATGAAATAGATTATCCGGCAAAATGGATTGTAATGAAAAAACGATTTTCAAACTGTGGGACAAATTGTAAATACATAGAAGATTTGCTAATCCAAAATAAGCCATATGTTTCATTCCCTGGCAATGGACCTAAAAACGGCAGTGTTTTTGAAATTACGATCTTGAAATTTTCTTCTCCTTCTAATTTGACAATAAGAAGTTTAATAGAAAATGCAAATGACATACCAGAACAACAAAAACAACAGAGAATTAATCGTATAAAAACAATGAAGATAGCTGGATCTAATAGAGAAGTATCCAGAGGCGTTCTTGATGTTGATTGGCAGCAAGCTATAAGTTTTGTTGATGCAAATAAACTCTATAAATTTGTCTATTTTTCAGGAAGCGCTGAACAATTCAGCAAAGATTTAGCTACTTTCAACCGGATGCTTTCTACTTTTAGATTTTTAAAGTAATTGCCCTTAAATAAAAACTTGAAGCTCTAGTAGTAGAAACTTTGCTTTACTACGGAGCGAACGTTGAACGTGTCGAGCCCGCCTACTGGCGGGCTCGATGCCTAATCAGGAGGTTTGCCTTCATAGCCTGCAGAGGCGAAAAATGCTG
>JALTFF010000144.1 GCA_027007465.1 bacterium
GAGTAAATGGGAGAAGGAAAATGCTAAAAGATTAGCAGAAGAATCAAGGAGTTATTGGAGTAAATGGCAGCAGGTGAAATTTCCAGAAATGTTTGAATCACAAAATTATATTTCAGGAAAAGCCTGTAATCACTATCATCTTTATGAACAAGATTTTAAAATTGCCAAAGAACTTGGTTGTAATGCTACTAGATTTTCTATTGAATGGTCTAGAATTGAGCCAAAAGAAGGTAAATTTAATAAAAATGAGATTAACCATTATAAAAATGTTATTACTACTTTAAAAAAATTAGATATAGAACCTTTTGTAACTATATGGCATTGGCCAATCCCTATTTGGTTACACGATAAAGGCGGATGGAGAAATAATAAAATTCCAGAATATTTTGAGCGATATACAGAAAGATTAATAATGGCTTTTGGAAATAATGTTAAATTTTGGATAACTATTAATGAACCACAAATTTATGCAAGCAACTCATATCTAAAAGGTATTTGGCAACCTCAAAAGAAGAACATATTTATCTATCTGCATGTTTTGAATAACTTAATTAAAGCTCACCGAAAAGCATATAAAGTTATTAAAAAAGTAAATCTCAATGCCAATGTTGGTATTGCTAAGAATAATGCGTATTTTGAAGCATATAAAAACAAGATAGTAAACCGTGCGCTAAAAAGTTTTGTTAGTTGGTGGTGGAATTTTTACTTTTTAAACAAAATTAAAGATTATCAAGACTTTATTGGATTAAATTATTATTTTCATAATCGGATAAATTATGGTTTTAATAAAAATGAAAACAAAAAAGTCTCTGATCTAGGATGGGAAATTTATCCAAAAGGAATTTATTATTCTATAAAGTCTCTTTCAAAGTATAAATTGCCAATCTTTATTACTGAAAATGGACTTGCTGATAAGGATGATAAATCAAGGACAGAATTTATAAAAAAACATTTATATTGGACACATAAAGCAATTCAGAAAGGTATAGATGTGCGAGGATATTTTTATTGGTCTCTTTTAGATAATTTTGAATGGGACAAAGGTTTTTGGCCACGGTTTGGTTTAGTAGAAATTAATTATAAAACACAAGAAAGGAAAATCCGCCAAAGCGCGTGGGAATATGCTAAAATTTGTAAAAATAATACTTTAGTATTATAAGATATTAGTTTAAATTTGACTAAATATAATTACTATGCTACATTTTATAGTTATTAAATTGGACCTTTGAAAATTCAAAAAGTTAAAAAGGAGGACATTGTTATGGAGACAATAAAGAAAATTATTATAATTATAACCATTATTGTGGTTATGTTTTTGTTGTTTTTTGTCTGCTCAATAACATGGGCTTTTGCTGGAGAAGCTAATAACTTTGGTTCAGCATTAGGATTATCTATGAAATCCTTCCCGCCAACGCCTAATATTGGTGGAATGGGAAATGTTTGGGCAGGGTTGCCTAGTCCTTATAGCTCAAACCCAGCTAGTTATGTTCATTTAAGGGATTATAAACTGCACGGAGCAGTTTATTATAATTATTCTCCTATAAATACTACTATCGGGCCAAAAATCAATTTAAATGATGTAAGTGGAATTATCAATCTTGGCCCAGGAACACTTAGGTTAGATTATTTTGATTTAAACTCTAAGATGTCCCCAACCAAGTTGACAACTATGGGACAAAACCTGAAAGGAGCTGTTGACGGAAAAAGTTTTAGAATTGGATATGGTTTTCCAATTACTGAGAATTTTTCTGTTGGTTTATCTACCTCTCCAGTTTATGACACTAATGTAGATTTTGAAACAAGTATATATGGCAAAAAAATGCTTGTTTCAAAAGCTAAAAGTCATATTCGGGAAAATTTTAGAATAGGTAGTTTATATAGTCCTAAAAAATGGATACATTTTGGAATAGTCTATGAATACAACCGTAGTAAGATAAAAACAACTCAACTCACACCTTATGGTTATAAAAACACCACTAACCACCTGACAATGCATTTGGTCAGGCCAGGTATAAGTGTTAATCCATGGAAAGGTGGAACTATTGGCTTAGACTACCTTTGGGGACGAGCAGATGGATATATTGTTAATAAATTTTTCTTTGGAGTTGAGCAGTATGTAACTCCAAATTTATGCATCCGTCTTGGTTCAGCTGACAAAAAATTTACAGCCGGGTTTGGGTTGAGATGGAAAAACTTCATTATTGATTATGCGTACACGCATAATTCAATAAGAGAAATGAAGGAGTACTTTGGATCATCTCCAACTCACATGGTAACACTAACTTTTGTCTGGTGATTAAACAAAAAAATAAAGGGAATAGATAACTATTACCCTTTTTTATTTTTCTTAAAAATCTAATAAATTAGAATCAATTTTTTAATCTCATCTTAATAATTAAAAATCCATCTATAATAGATGGAAAATTATAATCAAATTGTTTATTTCTAAATTTATATTTATTTTTACTAATTATCTTTTTCTCTATCTAAATCTTTTTTATTTTTTCCAGATTCTTCTTTGTCTTTTAAGTTCTCTTTATCAACTATATCCTTGCTTTTGTCTAATGATTTCTCATCTTCTAATTTTTTAGCATCATCAGGAACAGATGAAGCTTTATCTTTAGAAACTTTATCAGAAGAAGATTCTTTAATATCAATTCTCCACCCAGTTAACTTAGCTGCTAATCTAACGTTTTGACCATTTTTCCCAATAGCTAATGAAAATTGATCTGGAGAAACAGTTACTAAAGCGCTCTTTTCATTTTCTGTTTCCTTAAATTTAATATCCAAAATTTTTGCTGGCAATAAGGCATTTGTAATAAATTCAGCTGGATCATCACTATATTCAATAATATCTATTTTTTCACCACCTAATTCACTAATAATTGTTTGTATTCTTGATCCACGCTGTCCAATACAAGAACCAATTGGATCAATATTCTCGCTCACAGCTTGAACAGCTACTTTTGAACGAAAACTTGGTTCTCTAGCAACTCTTTTTATATCTATTAAACCATTTGATATTTCTGGAATTTCTAAATAAAAAACTTTTCTAACTATTTCTTCATTAGTTCTACTTAAAATTACTTCAGGTCCTTTAGCTCCCATTTTAACTTCTTCTATAAAAAATTTAAGCCTAGTCCCGGGATTATACTTTTCATTAAAAATTTGATACTCTGGCAACATAATCCCTACTACTTTACCTAAATCAACTAATACTATTCTACCCTCTGTACGTTGAACTATACCAGAAACAACCTCATGTTCTTTGGTTTTAAACTCTTCAAATAAAGTATTCTTCTCAATTTCTTTTAGTTTTTGAATAATTACCTGCTTTGCTGTTTGAGCAGCCATTCTTCCAAAGCCTTCTGGTTGTGGTAATCTTGCCCAAATTTCTTCCCCTACTTTAGCATCACTTTTAATATCTAAAGCATCGCTTAATTGAATCTCTGTTTTAGGATTGAATTTTCTCTCTTTGTTGTTTTCTTCAGCGCTATCAACCACTAATTTTTTATCATTTATTTTCTCATCTTTGAAGTCTAAATTTTTGTCTTTTTGTTGTGATTCTTTATCTTCTATGTTATTAGGCATATCCTCTACTACTGTTTTTACATCATAAATTTCTATATTGCTAGTCTCTGGATCAAATTTTACTTTTATATTTTGGCCTGCTCTTGATCTTAATTCAGGAGATATTTTTACACCATAATCCTTGCGATAAGCTGCTGCTAAAGCTAACTCAACCGCTTTTAGGACTGAATCATAACTAATCCCTCTTTCTTCACAAAGATGTTTAATAGCATTTGTAATTTCTGACATATAAAAAATACTTTATAATTTTATTTCTTCTCGTCATTTTTATTTTCTGGTTCTTTATTATTTTTATCAACATCATTCTTTTTATTTTCATTATCCTGTAAATTTTTATCGTCCTTATTGTTGTCAGCATCTACTTTTTTATTTTCTGCTACTTCTATGCTTTCTTTTTTATTTTCTTCTTTTTCTTCTCTATCTTTAGCTTTCTTTTTCTTAGACAAGATTGATATTCTTCTTTTCTTACCTTTTATTATTCCATGTTTAACTAATAAATTATAGACAGTATCAGTTGATTGCGCTCCTTTCCCAATCCAATATTTAATCCTCTGCTCCTTTAAGTTTATTCTTTTAGAAAATGGATTATAACTTCCTAAAATTTCTAATGCTTTCCCACGAGGATTTCTTGCTTTCTCCATAATTATTATTCTATAAACTGGCTGTTTTTTCTTGCCTATTCTTGATAATTTTATTGTAAGCATATATTTTTTAAATCACAAAAATATCTTAAAAATAATCTAAATTTTACAATTATTGTCTAATAAATGGTAAAAGAGCCATAATACGCGCTCTTTTTATTGCTTTTGATAATTTACGTTGATGCTTTGAACAAACTCCTGTTTTCTTTCTAGGCAATATCTTAAAATAAGATGAAATAAAATTTTTTAAAATATCAGTATCCTTATAATCAATTTCATCTATTTTATTAACACAAAAATAGCATTCTTTTTTTTCTTGTTGTGAATAACTCATAAAATATAATAAATAAATAATTAAAACGGTAAATCTTCTACTTTTATTTCTTCTTCATTATTATTAGAATTTGCTTCTGGCTCATTGCTTTTTGGCTGTTCTGACTCCTGTTCAATAGTAGGAATATTTTCTGAACTTGGTTGATTTTGAGCTGATGCGTTTATTGAACCTGAATTACGACTATCAAGAATAATCATATTATCAGCAATAATCTCAGTGCGAAATCTCTTTGTTCCATCTTTGTCAACCCAATCTCTTGTTTGAAGCCTTCCTTCAATATAAACTCTTCTACCCTTGCTAAGATATTGTTGACAAATCTCTGCTAACTTTCTCCAAGCAACAATATTATGATATTCAACTCGTTCTTGCTTTTCTCCATTTTGATTTGTCCAAATAAGATTTGTTGCCATACCAAATGAAGCAACACTTTGTCCATTTGGAGTAGTTCTTATCTCTGGATCACGAGTTAAACGGCCTATAAGCATTACTTTGTTTAAATCCATAAATTTTATTCTTATAAACGTAAATTACGTTTATAAAATATGTAAATTATAAAAATTTTTACTCTTTAATAGTATCATTTAATAATTCATCTATATTTAAGTCATCTAAATCTATTTTCTCATTAACTTTCTTATCTTTTTCTTTTTCTTTTTCTTTTTTAACCTCTTTCTTTGCTGATTCTTCTTTTTTAGATACTTTCTTCTTTATAATCTGATAACGAATAATTTCTGAAAATAGATGAAGTTTTTTGTTTAAATCTTTTAATTTTTCATTTAATAGCTTAAATTCTATTAAAAAATAATAACCATAAGCAAAACCTTTAATCTTATAAGCTAATCTTTTATTGCCTAAAGCTTTGAACTGAATAATATCTCCTTTTTTTTCTTTAATAAATTTATCCACTTCATCTGCAAAAGATTTTGCTTCCTCTTTATTATATTTATTAGGAATAATAAACATCAGTTCATAATCCCTAAGTCTTTTTTCTTGTTCCATATAGAAATTATACTATCATAATTAAAATAATATTGCAATAGCTTACCTTTTTTCCATATAAAATATATACTACAGTCTGTGTCTGTTTATTAGACCTTATCTAATAAATATTAGATAAGGTCTAATAAATTTATGCTTTACTATGTCTATTAAAGTAAAATTGATGTTAGAAAAATCTTCTATTACTGAATTTATTAACTAATACATTTTATTTAATAATATCTGGTGATGTATCTCCAGTAAAAGGTATTTTTTTGGTTAAATGAATGGCTTTAGTTGGACAAACATTTTCACACAATCCACAAAAGCAGCACTTACTAAGGTTAATTTTAGGCT
The DNA here is from genome assembly GCA_027007465.1 of bacterium. GTDB lineage: Bacteria > Patescibacteriota > Patescibacteriia > Patescibacteriales > JALTFF01 > JALTFF01. The sequence continues at coordinate 5,902 of JALTFF010000144.1, forward strand.
GTTTTTTAATACTCCCATCTTTTTGTTTGATATCAACCATTTCAATAGCTTTGTTAGGACAAATACGAGCGCAGGCTCCACAGCCCAGGCATTTATTAGGGGAAAAACTATGTTTACCGCGATAACCATCAGGAATATCAAAAGATTGCTTTGGAAATCTTACAGTAATCGGCTTTTTAAATAAATTTGCTATTAATTTTGGAATAATTTTTAGCTTCATTTTAGTTTAAAATAATTATTATTGAAATTACTTAATGTCTTAAAAATACGCGCGTATATCATTACAGTCATTTGATATTGCTTAACTTTTACACTAAATCTGTCATTCTAAATCCCTTAACCCGCTTCTATGAAGGGACCAAGTCGCTTTCTGACCAAAGGAGTTGAGCCCATTTCTTAGCACATTTTCACCTGTCCATATCAGCAGGACAACCATTTAAGCTCCAATAAATTATTGGAATATCAGCTATTTCAGCTTCTTTTAATAAAAACTCTAATACAGGAATTAAGTGTAAAAAAGAAGGACCTTTAATTTTAACTCTATAAGGATTAATTGTTCCATCTCCTTTAATATAAATAGCTCCTTCTCCTCTAGCTGTCTCATTTCTAACATAAGCCTCATTTTTTGGCAATATAAATGGCATTCCTATTTTTATGTTTTTATTTAAAAAATCTCCATTAGGTATTTTATCTAATAATTGTTTAATAATTTTTATACTTTCTTTTACTTCTAATATGCCTAGTTTAAATCTTGAATAAGCGTCCCCTTGTTTTAAAACAGGTATATTAAAATCTATTTTTTTATATATTTCATAAGGATCGTCTTTTCTAATGTCTTGCAAAAAACCAGAAGCTCTTAAGACTTGTCCAGTAGCACCCAATCTAATAGCATCATCTATTTTTAAAACACCAATATTTTCTGTTCTTGATTTAAAAACAGGGTCTTCTTTTTCAAAATAAAAAATAGCCTCATTTACTTTGTCTAAAACCTTTAAAATCTTATCTTCAATTTTTGCTGGCAAATCTCTTCTTAATCCACCAGGACAAATAAAACCTGTTGGATATACTCTACCACCAGTAATAATGGAAAAAATATCCAAAATATAATCTCTATAACCTAAAGCTATTTTAAAGCCTGTATCAAATCCGCTTGCTGAGGAAAAAGCTCCAAACCAAATAAGATGAGACTGAATTCTAGATAATTCAATTAAAATTACCCTAACATATTTTGCTTTTTCTGGAATATCAATCTCAGCTAATTTTTCAATTGCTTCTGCAAAAAGCAAATTCCATGCCAATGGTTCAAAAACGCAAATTCTATCAGATAAAGCTGCATTCTGCCAAATATTTCTATATTCCATTAGCTTTTCAAATCCACGATGCAAATAACCCGGATCTGACTTTGCTAAAACAACCTTTTCTCCGCCTAATTTTATTTTAACAGAAAAATTACCAGATCCTGGATGAGCTGGTCCGAACAAAAATTCTTGATACTCGTTTTTTGAATTATTAATTATAGTATCCTTTTTCGTTTTCATTTTCTTTGTTATAAAATTTTTCTCTTACATATTCTCGCCAATCAAAATCTTTTAAAAACGGCGCTGGCCCTGACCAATCTTCTAAAAATAATTCTGATAAATCAGAGTTTCCTAAAAAATTTACACCGAAAAGTTCATGAATCTCTCTTTCATGAATTTGAGAGGCAGTATAAATCTTTGAAATTGAATTAATTTCTGGCTTTTCTCTACTAATTTCTGTTTTAATATTTAAGATAGTCTTTTTTTCTTGACTCCAAAGATGATAAACGAGTTCTATAATATTATTTTCTAAAATATCAATAGCTGACAAGCAAGAAAAAAAATCAAAGCCATTCTCTTTTAAAAAATTACAAATATTTATCAAATCTTTATTATTAATTTTCATCCAAATTTGGTTTTTTTCTTTTTTTAAAATTTCTGCCCCAAATTTTGATTTAATCTTTGAAATTAAGCCCTCCATAATTTTATGAATTTACTTTTTGTATTAGTCTATGAATTCCATCAAAAATTGCTTCTGGTCTTGGTGGACATCCAGGAATATTCAAATCAACTGGCAAATAATCTGATAACTTTTTAATTGTATTATATGAATCCCAATACATACCTCCGCTTACTGGGCAAGAACCTAATGACACAACCACTTTTGGAGCTGGCATTTGTTCATAAATAAGTTTAGCCACTTTAATTGACTTTATTGTTTGATAACCGGCAATAATTAAACAATCTGCTTGCCTAGGGCTTGAAACAGGGATTAAACCAAATCTTTCCATATCCCATCTGCTTCCTACCACAGGTAAAACTTCTGTAAAACCACAAGAATTAAACCAATTAAAAACCCAGATAGACTTGACTAATTTTTTTAATTTTTTTCTATGATTATTTGTTTTTTCTAAAGTCTTCGAGCTAGAATCCTTTAATTTTAATAAATTTTTTGTTTGTAATAATATATTTTCCATAATATAATTTCAATAAAAAGCAAGATAAAGTTGTATTTAATCTATAATATAGAATATTCATATTTGTGTCAAATTTTAGGGTTTTATGCAAAAATTTATTTTTAAAAGTTATGTGCAATCTGCTTGTATACTTTTGAAAAGAAAAATTTATAAGTTATAAGAATTAATTAACATTAAAATTTTTGTCATTTAAATATTGCTTGCCCCATTAGAAATTTTAATTTCTAACAGGGCAAAGATTTCGAGTTTCGGATTTCGAGTTTATTTTCAGGAGGGGAAGGAGAGGGAGGGGGTTAAATCTATTCCTAACAATAAAATATGAGCAACAAAATCAGTGAAAAATATTTTGAATACGGCGTCTCGATAAATGATGCCAGAAATCTTATTAAGCAGATAATCGCCAGAACTAATTTTCAAATTGAAAAAGAAATTTTTTGCGGGAAAATTTACAACCAAAATAAAATCGGCAGCCTAATTTATAAAGGGACTTGGCAAAGCAAGCCAGCCGTCCTTAAAATCCAAATACTTCAACCAGATATTGATGAAATTGACATTATTAATAAATTCAATCATCAAAATAAAAGTACCCGCATTAGATTACCAAAATTATACCGCGGTTCAAAGTGGAATCGAAATGATAATTATGGTTATTTGATTTTAGAATATATTAACGCGGCGCCAATTTATCAATCGCCATTTGCCAATCCAAAACAAATTCAAGATTTCTCTGATTTTTACCAAGAATATAAAACTAAATGTCTTAATCAGCCACTTTTCAAGAAAGAACTTAATGAAGAAAGCAGTTTGGTTTTTACCGCCCAGCGTATTTCCCATTGGATAAAAATCGCCCAAGATAAAAATTATTTATCTAAAACAAAAATAAAAAACACTGAAAAATTTCTTTCTTTAGCTGGACAATATTTGCCTCTTATAAAAATGGAATTTATGCACGGCCACCTAACCAATAAAGATATTTTTAAAATTTCTGATGATGAGTATGTTTTAATGTCAAATTTATTTTGGTCTTATCGGCCAGAATTTTATGATACTACTTTTCATCTTTGGAATGGAATAAATGATTTGCGTGATTTAAAGACAACTTCCAATCAAGTTATTAAATACATTCAAAATTGGCTTCGGGCTTATAAAAAATTACCTATCATTAAACAAGATTCTGATTTTGAAAGAAAATTTAATCTAATGATGGCTGAACGTTGTTTAGGATCATTATTGATTGATATTCAAAATATACACTATGACAGCCACCGCGATAAATTCGTCATTCACTTAACTAATTTATTTAGAGAATTATTTGATTATTACCTAGATAGATTATAGGTCTTTGCGAGATCTAACCTCGCAAAGATAATGAAATGGATATCTGATTTGGCATACTAAAAATGGGTTGTGCTGGATTATGAAACTATTGTTAAGACAACCTTGAATTATGGTGATTAAGATGATGTTCAAGAATTATTTAAAATAAAAACTAAAATCCTTTTTAAATATTAAATTTTGTTAAAATTTTATATTTTGACTAAAATTATTCAGCTTAATCTTAAAAACACAGCAAAAAAGTCCTTATGTCAAGTATTGTTAAAATATTTTTTTCCTTTTAATTTATCTGGTAAAAAATCCTTTTTAGAATATTTTTCATATTTATCTCCATAGCCTAATTTTCTCATAAGTTTTGTGGTTGTATTACGAAGATCCAAAGGAATTGGCAAGTTTCCATATGTTTCTACATCTTCTATTGCTTTATTATAAGCATTATAAGCGCTCCTATCTTTTTTACACTGAGATAAATAAACAGCCCCGTGAGCTAAATTAATTTTACATTCTGGCAATCCAATAATTTCAACTGCCCTAAAAACACTATTAGCCACTACTAAAGCAGTTGGCTGAGCAATACCAATATCTTCTGACGCAAAAATAACCATTCTTCTTGCAATAAATTTAGGATCTTCACCAGCATCAATCATCCTTGCTAAATAATATAAAGCAGCATCTGGCTGAGAAGCGCGCATACTTTTAATAAAAGCTGAAATAGTATTATAATGCTCATCACCTTTTTTATCATATTGTAAAAATTTTGATTGAGCTGTATTTTTTAAATTTTCAACTGTTATTTTTCCATAAAGCTGAAATGTATTCTCAATTATAGTAATAGCTTGCCTAGCATCTCCATTAGATAGAGAGATTATCCAATCCTCTGCTTTTTCATCTATTTTAAACTTTGTCCTTTTAATAATCTCTGCTATCTCTTCTTTTGAAAATTTATTTAAGATAAAAATCCTGCAACGAGATAGTAATGGAGATATTATTTCAAAGCTTGGATTTTCTGTTGTGGCTCCAATTAAAATTATTCTCCCATCCTCAATTAAAGGAAGTAAAAAATCTTGCTGAGATTTACTAAAGCGATGTATTTCATCTAAAAACAAAATTTTTGCTTGGTTCCAAGCATTTTCATCAACAATCTTTTTAATATCTGATTTTTTCGCAGAAACAGCTGATAATTCGTAAAATTGCGCCTTTAAACTATTGGCATATATTTTTGCTAAAGTTGTCTTACCTGTTCCTGGTGGTCCCCAAAGAATAAAAGAAAACAAATGTTTTTTGTTTATAGCCACATTTAATGGTTTACCTTCTCCAACTAAATGTTTTTGTCCAATAAATTCACTTAAAGTCTTAGGCCTTATTTTTGATGCTAAAGGTTGCATAATTTAAAAAATAGCTAATTTATTAAAAATTTCTTTTATCTCCTTTTTAGCTTTTAAATTTGTTTCCATAATAGGATTTAGATTTGCAATAGCTTTAAAAATTTCCTTGTCATAAGATATTTCTCCTAAAAAATTTTTGCCTGCCCATTTTTTTATTTCTTCACTTTTCTCAATATTGATATCCCATTTATTTATAACAACTCTATATGGAATTTTAAAATAATCAATAAGCTCAAACGTCCTTTTCATATCAGAAAAACCAGAGACAGTTGGCTCTGTTATTAAAATAATAAAATCAACATCTTTTATAGCAGAAGTCACAGGACAACCAGTTCCAGGCGCAGAATCAATAATCATCATCTCATAATTAAACTCCTCTACTTTCTGTTTTATTATATCAATAATTTTACCCGATCCAGATTCTCCTGGAAGAAGCTGACCTGATACTAATTGGAAATTGCGATTCTTGTTTGAAATTTTTTTTATTCTTATTTCTCCATTTTTAACTGGTTTTAATTTAATAGCTTTAAAAGAGCATACAATCTTGCAAGCTCCACATCCTTCACATAAAAATGGATTAATAACAAATTTATTTTTTTTAATTTCTATAGCTCCAAACTTACAAGCTTTAACACAAGTTCCACAGTTATTACATCTATCATAATTAATTTCTGCTTTAGAAGAAGTAATTACTGGGATAATTTTATCCCACCCCATAGGTTTGCCAAGCCATATAGCTAAATTTGGCGCATCAACATCACAATCAACTGCAACAATCTTATATTTTTTTGAAAAAAGCCAAACTAATGAAGAACTAAGCATTGATTTTCCTACCCCTCCTTTACCAGAACAAATTGCTATTTTAAATTTTCGCTTTTTAATTTTATTCATTTTGATAATGTATATTAATATCAAATAATCTTCCTTCTGAGTATTTTTTAGCTAATTTTTCTGAATACAAAATTTCTTTCTCTATTTTAGCTGAATGTGTTTCCAGAGTTTTAATAATATTGCTTTTGCTTCCTAAATCAGCCTTATTTAAAACTACTTTAACAGGTATTTTTATCTTTTCACATAAACTTAAAATTAAATCAAGATCATAAGCTCCAACTGCTGTAGGCTCTGTAACAGCATAAGCAAAATCAACATCTAAAAGAGCATTAACAACTGGGCAATGGGTTCCAGCAGCTGTATCAAATAGAACATAAATATCATCTTTGTTTAGATGATTAATTTTGTTTACAAAATTTAAAGCAAATTTCTTAGCTTCTTTTACAATTGGCACTGATTCTTCTAATCCAGGATTTGCAACACCAGTTATTAGCCATAAATCAGAAATTTTATCTAAATATATTTTCCCAATTTCTTTTTTCTCAAATTCAATTGCATTATTGGGACAAGCATATTGGCAAGCGCCACATCCAGAGCACAGGTCGTTTATAAAAACAGGATATTTTTGCGGAATTTGAAAAATGGCATTATTATAACAAGCTTTAATGCATAATCCACATTTCTTGCATTTTGATTTAATTAGCTTTGGAAATTCTGCAAAAACTTGCTTAACATTATTTAAGTTAAAAAATTTTTCCTTGCTTTTTAATCTTCTGTTTAATAATAAATAATCATTTGGGCATTCTACATCACAATCACAAAGAATAACTTTAGCGCCTTGCTTTAAAAATTCTTTTGCTAATAAAATAGCAAAAGTGCTTTTACCTGTTCCACCTTTACCACCAGTAATAGCTATTTTTTTTATTTTTTTCATTTTATTAATTTAATAATTTAAAAGTAATATAAAATTTCTTCTATGCGCTTTACTGTTTTTCTGCTAATATTATCTAAATAATTCCTCTCAGTATTAACTGATCAATCAAACTTCACTAACGCTCTGCTTATTTTAGCCTGTCCGCGCCTCCCTGTTATAGACTATAATTAAATAATTTAATGAGAACTATTTTCTGTTTTAATTGCCTTTAAAATGTCATTAATATTTTTATTTGGAATTACTTCAACTTTAATTCCAAAATTTTCTAAACCTTGCTTTGCATTTTGGCCTATTTGAGGAACAATTATTTTATCAGCTCGCACAGTTTTTGCAAACCTTGAACCATGTGGTAGTCCTTTTTCAAAATAAGGATTATCAATTATTTTTTCAGTTAAGACTTTGCCAGATTTTTTGTCAATAATTAAATATTTATCAGAACCAAATTGAGAATAAATTTCTTTATCTTTAATTGGAATAATTATTCTTTCACCTAACTTTTTAGGGCCAATTTTTTCAAACCCTCTTAACTGTCCTATTCTTTTACCTAATCTTGGTAAGACAGTGGTCTTTGACATATTATAAGCCTTAATTGAAATCACCACTTCTTTTAATTCTGGTATATTGTTTAATAATCTGCTTTCTAATGTTTGTATTATTTCTTGCGCTTGCTCCATTTTTAATTTTAATGGCACTTTAATTCTAATTTCAGCTAAATCAAACGAACCAATTCTTCTTGTTCTTAAACTATCAATTTCTATTTTATGCGATAAACAAATTTTTCTAATCCTATCTTCAATTTGTTTGTCAGACACATCTAATAATGAATCAGTAATTTCTTTACTTATTTGAAAAGCTTCAAATAAAATATACGCACCAATAAACAATGCCATTATAGCATCTGCTAAGTTAAAATAATTAGCTAACAAAAGTCCACCTAAAACCCCTAATGAAGATAATGCGTCAGCTCTTGAATGTTCTGCATCAGCTATTAGAGATAAGGCTTTAAACTTTCCACCATAATAAAATTTTAATCTAGCTAAAGCTTCAGTTATTAAAATAGAAATAATAACTATTATTACAGCCCAAAGATTAAGTTCAACAATTTGTTCTTTTCCTAAAAATCTCATTACAGCTTCATATAAAATCCAAGTTCCAGAAATTGCTAAAATTATAGCTACTAAAAATCCAGCTAAGCTTTCTGCTCTCCAATGGCCATAGGGATGTTTTTCGTCTACTGGCTTTTTAGCTATTTTTAATCCTAAAAAAGTAATAAAAGAAGAAAAAATATCCATTGTTGAATGTATTCCATCGGCTGTTAAAGCTACACTATTTACAAGCAAGCCAAAAAATAGTTTAGCTATAGCTAAACCAAGATTTACAAGAACGCTAATTATTGAAATATATTGAGGGGTCATATTATTTAGATTAAAAAATACTTTATTTCCATCGTCTCCCCCTGCCAAAACCAAATCCACCTGCTACTGATGGAGTTTTAATTAAAGAAAGTTTTTTATTTTTCCATTCATCAAAGGCTTGTTTTATTGATATACCAGTTGGAGCTGAAAAAATTTCTACTTGACTTTCTGATAAAATTCTTAAAGCATTTGGTCCAATATTATTGCTAATCAATACATCAACATTCTCATTGATTAAACTTTGCGCAGCAGCAACACCAGCTCCTCGCATTTCATAAGATCCACTATTTCTAATAGATTTTATTAGTTTTCCGTCTTCATCTAATATTAAAAAATAAACTGCCCGACCAAATCTATGATCAATAATAGAGTTTAAACTGTTCTCTATAGAAGAAATACAAATTTTATGATTTGTATTTTTTTTGTCAAATATTTTTATCATAAGATTTTTTTAAAAAATAAACTTAATATTAATTATGTTTTTACATTTTTCTAGTCATGGCGCTCCCGCACTTTGGACAAACTTGTTCATAGCATGGCATACCTCTTTGATGCGCTATAGTTGTTCCACATTTTGGACAAACACACTCCCCGCTTGGTCCCATACCAAAACCATTAGGATTGCGATTGCGTCCCCTTCTAACAAAATCAGTTATATTATTTTTTGATTTAAACATATTTTTTATATTTATCATTAATAATAATCTTAATAAATATTATAAATAAAATTAAAATACAATTAATGTCCACTACTCAGTAAACCTGCTAAAGTCTATTACTTTGAGCAGAGAAAGAAAGGAACAAAATCCACTAAACATGCTTCTATAAAGGAACTCTGCTCTATTAACATTGTTCAAGAAAATAAAGCTAATCTTCTTCGCGCTACAGTGCAAGCGCTGTTAAATGCCTATTGGACAATTTCGCTTTTAACAAAATTATTTAACAGTGCAAAACTGATATTCACTTAAAGTCTAATGTACTGCGCACAAAAAACCAAGATTCAGAATATTAAAATTTATTTATTCTCTTGAATAAAATTAAAAATATTTTCAGCTGCAATTGCTCCTTCACTGCAAGCTGTAATAATTTGATGAAAA
>JALTFF010000145.1 GCA_027007465.1 bacterium
ATACAATAGATAATAATATTATACAATAAATCAATAATCAGCGCAAATAATAAAATAATAAAATAATTAAAATTAAATTTTATTTTTTAATTTTCCGATTTTTTCCAAATACTCTCTTTTCTCACGATATTTTTTACTAATTAAAGCACTTCTTTTTTTTAATAAATCACTTTTTCTCTCAGGCAAATATTTTCTCTTTTTTGCTTCATATAATTTACCACTCCGCAATAATCTTCTGCTAAATCTTCTTAAAAAGCTCTCAAATGATTCACCTTTTTTTCTTTTTGTTTCTACCAAATTTATCACACTCCTTTCTATAAATTAATTATTTTTTATTATTTTTTAATTTTTTTTCAATCTCAGTTAATAATTTTTTTCTATCAATTATTTCTTGGGCACCTGATTCCATATCTCGGATGATAATTGTTTTGTCAACCATTTCTTTTTGACCCAGAATTAAAGTAAACTTAGCTCCTATTTTATCTGCATATTTTAATTGAGCTTTTAAGCTATCTTTAACAAGGCACTCTGATACTCTAAATGAATAATGACGTAGTTCTTCAAATAAATGAAAAGCTTCTCTTTTTGCCAAATCACCTAATTGAGCAAGAAAAATATCCACTTCTCTTTCTTTTACTGGTTTAATCTCCCTCTGCTTCATTTCTAAAATTGTCCTTTCTATGCCAATACCAAAACCACAAGCTGGAATTTTCCCGCCTCCCATGGATTCAATTAAATTATCATATCTACCGCCACCACCTAAGGCTTTTTGACTTGTTTGATCACCTTTTTTATTAACTGGATAAAATTCAAACACTGTTCTTGTATAATAATCAAGACCTCTAACTAAGTAAGGGTTTAAAATATAAGGGATATTTAATTCATCTAAATATTCTAAAACATTTGTAAAATGTTTATGACAATCTTCACATAACCAATCAACAATTTGTGGAGCTCTTTTAATAACTGACTGGCACATTTCTTCTTTACAATCAAGCACTCGTAAAGGATTAACTTTTAGTCTTCTTTTACAATCTTGGCAAATTTCGCCTTTTTTAGCTTTATTTTTATAATATTTTAATAATTGCTTACGATAATTACCGCGGCATTCAGAACAACCCAAACTATTTATTTGAACATTTATATCAATACCTAATTCTTTAAAAAAATTATAAGCAATTAAAATTAATTGGACCTCAACAGCAGGACTTGATTCTCCGAAAACTTCTAAGCTAAATTGGCTATGCTGTCTTAATATCCCAGATTGTGGACGTTCATATCTAAATAATGGGCCTAGAAAAAATAATTTCACTGGCTGCAGTTGATTATACATTCCATGCTCAATAAATGATCTAGCTAATGGGACTGTTGTATCTGGTCTAAGAACCACATGCTCTCCACCAACATCTACAAAACTAAATAATTCTTTATCCACAATATCAGTTCCTTGTCCAATAGTTTTTTTAATAAGAGAAAGCTGTTCTAAAATAGGAGTATCAATTCTAGAAAAACTATAAATCTCAGCTAATTCCTTTGCTTTATCTTTTATTGTTCTCCAGTAATTATATTCTGATGGAAGTATATCTTTCATTCCTCTTAATGTGTGAAATCTTATCCTTTCAGTTTTAGCATTGTCCTTTTTTTTATTGTAAACTTTATAATTTTTAGTTTTCTTTGGTCTTCTTTTTTTTAAAACCTTAACTTTTTTGGGCATAATTATAAATATAAATAAAAAGTAAATTCTTATTTATTATTTATCAGTATTTTATAGTTCTAAATATTTTAATTTTATTAAATGGCCACCCTCTAAAGAAGACCCTACCAATAATATCTTTTCTTGGCACTAGTCCAAAATTGCGAGAATCAAAACTAAAAATTCTATTATCACCTAAGACAAAGTACTCATCTTTACCTATGTTAAATTTAATTTTATTTGGGCTATAGGTAATTAAATCTTTACTTAGATAGGGCTCTTTTAATCTTTTACCTTTTGGAAATTTTTCATTATAAATATAAACAGAACCATTTTTAATTTCAACTGTTTCGCCTGGCAATCCAATAAGTCTTTTTATAAAATAATCTTGTGGATGAATAGGATTTCTGAAAACTATTACATCACCTCTTTTTAATTTATGGAAATGAAATGATAATTCATCCACAACCAAATATTCGCGGTCATAAAAACTTGGCTCCATAGAAGAACCTTTAACATAAAATGGTTGAATCAAAAAATATCTTATAGGAATTATAATAGCTAAAGAAATTACTACTATTTTAAATAATTCCCAAAAAAATAGAGCTGTTTCTTTAATCCAGCTACTTTTGTTTGGATAATTTTCAAACTGTTTCTCTAACTTTTCTTCATTCATAATTTTATTATAGCACTTAATAATAAAAATGCAAATATGTTTTGCAAAAAAATAAAAAAGTAAGTATAATACTTAATATATATAATTTAATTTTTAGAATGAAAAAACAAAGTATGAATCAACCAAAAATAAATCTTTTAGATTATTATTATCAACCAAAGCATAAAAAACCATTTTTTAAAATAGGAAAATTTTTTACCATTGCGATAATTTTTTTTATACTTCTAATAGGAACATTATCTTATAATATTATATTTTCCAAAGAAACAAGCTCGAATAACTTGCCATTTTTTTCATTATTAGGGAATAAAATAAAATCACTCAGACAGAGTAAAGACAATAGATTAAAAGGATGGTTAAATGATAGAATAAATGTTTTAATTCTAGGTATAGGAGGTGTTGATCATCAAGGGAGCAATCTAACAGATACTATAATTCTTGCTTCATATCAACCATCAACTAAAAAAGTGGCTTTACTTTCAATACCTAGAGATTTAGCAGTGCCAATACCTGGTTATGGTTGGAAAAAAATAAATCATATAAATGCTTATGCAGAAGCAAAAAAACCTGGTAGTGGTGGATATGTAGTTTCTAATAGTTTAGAAAAAATTTTTGGCGAACCAATCCATTATTTTATTAGAGTTGATTTTCAAGGCTTTATCAATGTTATTAATCTATTAGGCGGTGTTGACGTATATGTTGACAGAAGTTTTGATGATTATCATTATCCAGTGCTTGGCAAAGAATATAGTTATCCTATTAAGGATCGTTGGGAGCATTTGCATTTTGAAAAAGGCTGGAAGCATATGGACGGAAGTTTAGCTCTGAAATACGCGCGTTCAAGACATGGGACAAATGGCGAGGGAAGTGATTTTGCCAGGGCTAGACGACAACAAAAAATTATCCTTGCAGCAAAAAATAAATTTTTTTCAATAAATACTTTATTGCACCCTAAACTAATATCTGAATTATATAATGAGTCAAGAAAACATTTTTCAACTAATATAAGCCTTAGTGATGTATGGCAATTTTATAATATAAGTAAACAAATTGATAAAAATAAAATAATATTTAAGGTTCTTGATACTAGTAAGGATGGATTATTAATAGCTACTAGAGGAGAAGATAATGCTTTTCTATTATTACCAAGAACTGGTAATTTTAAACAAATAAAAGATTTAATTCACAATATTTTTAACCAAGAAACTTATGCGACAAAATTACAAAAAGAAAAACAAATGAAAAATATAAGAAATGAGAAAGCTAAAATTATTGTTTTAAATAGCACTAAAGTTGAAGGGCTAGCTGCAAAATTTTCTCAACGATTAATAAATAAAGGATATTTTGTTGAAAAAATAGCTAATGCTAAAAAACATAATTATCAAAAAACTGTAATTTATAATTTAAATCCAGATAAAAAAATGCCATTTACTCTTACTGGTTTAATTAAAGAAGCAAAAGCGAATTTATCTCCAACAATTCCAGAATGGATTGCGCTATATAAAAATAAAGCAAATTTTGTAATTGTTTTAGGAAAAGATATTATAAAATAAATTTATGTTATTTATAATTGGATTAGGAAATCCAGGTGAAAAATATAATAATACACGACATAATGTCGGATTTATTTTTTTAGACAGATTAATTAAATCTCAAGAGTTTATAAATTTTTATCAAACAAAACCACAATTATTTGATAAAATTCAAGCTAATACAAAGCTAAATGTTAAGATTATTAAAATAGGCAAAACAATCATTGCAGAACCTCAAACTTTTATGAATAATTCTGGCAAAGCTGTTAAAGATTTAATAAACTATTATGCAAAAAAAATACAACATCATAAAATGTTGCCTTATAAATTAATTGTAATTCATGATGATATTGATATTGAACTTGGTAAATATAAAATTCAAAAGAATCGCAATTCTGCCGGTCATCTTGGAGTTCAATCAGTAATCAATGAACTTAAAACAAAAAATTTTATTAGAATACGAATTGGAATTAAGAATTTTCTTAATCATAAAAAACCAGATATAAATAGCTATGTTCTTTCTGATTTTACAAAAGAAGAAAAAGAAATTCTTAACAAAGTGATCAATGAAGCTATTAAATCATTGTTTGATAATATACAAATTTACTAATCAGAATAATGTCATTCTATTCTTAATTATGCCCACGAGCCCAAAGAACACTTTGATTTAAGGCTACTAAATATCTAAAGGAGGGATAGATATCCTTCACCACTCCTAGGCAAAATTAAGAATAGAATAATATTAATTTTAATAAAATATAATAGCACAGCTTAAAATTTTTGTCAAGATTTTAAAGGCTTGATTGCTCATTGCATCCAAGTTTGTCACAAAGAAGCTAAGGCTTCTATGATTTACTCTCATGACATAGTATGAACGTATAACATAACTAAAAGAGATTAAGTCGCTATATAGCGACTTAATTCATTACATAGAAATTTATTATGCTCTTAAAGTAGCTTAGCTTCTTTAAGGGCATATTCCATATCTGACTTATAAGAAATTTTTTC
>JALTFF010000146.1 GCA_027007465.1 bacterium
TGTGGCTATTTTGATTTTTGTGTTCTTGATATTTCATATTTATAAAAAAATTTAAACTATTCCAAAATTGAGCCAATAGAGTCTGAGTGGCCAAGAATAAAAGCTTGACTGGGCATTGGCTTTTTGCCGCTAGGTTGGATTTGGATGATTTCTAATATTCCTTGTCCAGTTTGGACGCCAAAACCATTATTGAGTTTAACAATTTCACCAATTTCTTTTTGCTTGCTTGGCTTAATAATTTGGTCTGCTTGGATAATTTTTAATATTTTTCCTTGCCAAGTTGTCCAAGTTCCTGGCCAAGGATTGAGCGCTTTAATTTGGGCAATAATTTCTTGGGCTGGTTTCTGCCAATTAATTTGGCCATCTTGTTTGGTTAAAATTTTGGTGTCAGTAGCTTGGTCTTCGTCTTGAATTATTAAGCCGTTTTTAATTTGGCCGGTTTGGATTTTAATCCATTTTTTAATCGCTGGCTTAATCATTTTCACGGCTAATTGGGCTAATTTATTTCGCAGAATTAAATAGTCATCATTTGGTTGAATGATTAATTTTTCTTGGCTGATAATTGCTCCGGCATCAACTTGGCTGGTAATTTGAATAATGCTGACACCAGTTTCTTTTTCTTGATTTAATAAGGCAAACTGGATTGGCGAAGCGCCACGATATTTAGGTAAAAGCGAAGGGTGAATGTTAATTCCCTGATATCGCGGAATTGCCAAAAGTTCATCTGGCAAAATTTTTCCATAAGAGGCAACAATAATTAAATCGGGTGATAGCTGGCGAATCTGTACCAAAAAATCAGCCGATTTTGGATAATCGGGCTGAAGAACGGAAATTTGTTCTTTTTGGGCAATTGTTTTGATTTTTGGCGGAGTTAGAATTTGTCTTCGGCCAATTGGCTTATCTGGGGCAGTCACCAGGGCGGTTATGGCCAGATCTTTTTCTTGGATTAATTTTTCAAAAATTGGCTCGGCAAATTCTCCGGTGCCAAAAAAGATAATTTTAATCATAAAAATATTTTACAAATATTAACGAGTTTTTCATAAGACAGTATTTTAGAAAGAAAAAATAAGGAGGTGGAAAATTATGAAATATAGAAATTGTGGAAGCCTTATAAAGATTAGAGATTTTGTTTTAATTGTTTTTCTCTTGTTTAAACGTATTCCTATGCTAAGAAAATAGTGGACGAATAGAGGTTGAAGCTCAACACCCAACTTTCTTCTTAAAATTGAAAAAATTCAAGAAGAGGAAGATTTCAAGGATTTTTTAGATATAATCTAAAAAATCCTTGAAAAACATACTTACTAATCATCAGAAGATAACAAGCTTTTTTTATTTTAATTAGGATGATTTAATTATTCAATTTTGAAATAATATTTTTTAGTATTTGACATTATAAGACAAGTAAAATAGAACAAAAATTGTTTAAATAATCATTTAAACAGTTGTTAAATTCTTTTGAACTTAGTGCCCTTGGTGGGAATTGAACCTACATCAAAGGTTTAGGAAACCTTCGTTCTATCCATTGAACTACAAGGGCAAAGGGCAAAGGATATTTTTATAATACTATTAAAATAAAATTTTGACAAACCTATTTGTTTAAGTTATTATAATATATAATGTAAATTAAATAAAAGTATAATATGTTTGGAAAAGAAAACAATTTTGAACAACCAAAAGAAATAGAAACAGTTATCGGAGCAAGCGTAAAAGTGGAAGGTGATTTTGTAAGCGCTGGTAATATTATTATTAGAGGAATAGTTAATGGATCTATAAAAACACAAAAAAATCTTTCTATTGAAGAAAAAGCAGTGGTTAATGCTAATATAGAGGCTGAAAGCATTAAAATTGCTGGAACTATTAAAGGAGATGTAATTGCAAAAAATGAAATCTCTATTTTATCTAAAGCTCAAATTAAAGGAAATATTATAACAAACTCTTTATCAATAGAAAAAGGAGCTGTTATTAATGGCAATGTTACAATGGGACAAACTGAAAAAATTAAATTAGAAGACAAAGATAAAAATAAAAATATTAAATAATTTTAGTTTCTGTATAGAAACTAATGTAAAAGAGGAACTTAATTCTTCTCTATTTTTTTAATTCTTCTATGTACTATTATATTTACGATTCTTATTTATCTGAAAAAAAGTATCAAAAAGAATTGGCAAAGCTTGAGATAAGATTAACTGACTTAGGAATCAATGGGAAAATAATTCGTCTTTCTTTGTTAAAAAGTTTAAAAGATATGGTTTTAGATGAAATAAGAAGAGGAGCAAAAAATATTATTATTGTAGGTAATGATAATACTGTTAATAAAGTAATAAATTTTGTTGCTCAATTTAATGATATTGTTTTGGGGATTATTCCTATTGGTAGACCAAATAATATCGCTAAATCATTGGCAATACCAGTTGGCGAAGCAGCTTGTGATGTATTAAGCGCTAGGCGAGTGAAAAAAATAGATTTAGGCAGAGTTAATGAACAATATTTCATATCTAATGTTAGTATAAAATCGCCAGATGTTGTTTTAAAGCCAGACAATAATTTACAAATAAAACCACAAGGTAAAAATATCAATATTAACATTTTTAATCTTAATACTAAGGATAATAATTCAATACCTCTATCTAACCCTCAGGATGGGATTTTAGAAACATTGATTGAGGAAATAGATGGTGTTTGGAGAAAAAAACATAAGAATATAAGTTTTTTTCCACTGTCTAAATTGCAAATTATTAGTAAACAACCTCAGTCTGTTCTGATTGATGGACAGTCAAGTTTAAATACTCCTGTTAATATTAATGTTGCTAAAGAAAAAATAAAAATTATAACTGGAAAAGATTTATTTTAGAATAAAAAATCTGACCAAAAATAAATTTTTGATCAGTAAATTAAATATTACATTATTTTATTTTCTATCATCCATTCTAACTCATCAAGTAAACGTTTTGGGTTATGATATATTATCATTGGGGGTAATCTATGAGAGCCTTCAATCTTTACTATATATTCTCTTTTTTTCTTCACTGCCTTCGCTTTTATTTTACCTTTAAAACCTTTAAATATCATCTTGATTTTTTTTTGAAATTCGCTTTGATTCATAAAACCTCCCTTGATAATAAAAATAATTTTGTTGAAATATTTCAAAAGAGCTTAGATTTTTATATTGAGCGGGTAGGGGGAATCGAACCCCCATCCTCAGGTTGGAAACCTGACATAATAACCATTATACAATACCCGCGAGATTTTAACTTTTAAATTTTATAACTAAACTTTAAGTGCCCGGGGGGAGATTTGAACTCCCACATCTTTGCAGACACAAGCCCCTCATGCTTGCGTGTCTACCATTCCACCACCCGGGCATAACAAAAAGCTTGAACTATATTTTATATAGTTATTTAACTTTTAATTTCTTTTTATAGCCATTTCTTAAAAAATATAATTTAGCTCGACGAACACGTGCTTGTTTTTCTATTTCAACTTTTGTAATTGTTGGTAGATAAATTGGAAAAATTTTTTCAACAGCCACTCCATTGCTTATTTTTCTAACAGTTATAGTCCCTCCTTTTTCTTTACCATGTTTTCTAGCTATAACTATTCCTTTAAAAAATTGCTCCCTTTCTTTTTTTTCACCTTTTGCGTTTATTTCTTGAATTTTTTGGCTAATTTTCACTGTCATTCCAGGTTTTAAATCAGCTAACTTAATATTACTTTGTTTTTTTTCTGTTGTCATAAATTAATTTTTAAAATTGTTTAATATCATAATACATAATTTAGCTTATTCTGTCAATTCTTTTTCAATGATATGTTTTATTTTAGCAACTGTTTGATTTAGTTTATTTTCTTTATTAACAACAATATAGTCATAATTATTTTTGTGTTTTAAGAATTCTTTAGAATAAGATGAACGTTCTTCTATAATCTTTTTATCATCACCTCTCTTCTCCAATCTTTTTTTAAGCGTATTTATAGAGGGTGGCGCTATGAAAATAGCTATTATTCTTTTTCCCATTTGTTTCTTTATCTTAATAACGCCCTTATATTCAACCTTCCAAATGACAATTTTATTTTTTATCTTTTGTATTTTTTCTATTCTTTGAAGTTCTTGCTTAGTGACACCATAATATTGGTTATTATAATGTTGAGTATGTTCAAAAAATTCATTATTTTTTATTCCTTGTTCAAATTTTTTTTCGCTAATAAAATAATAAGGATTGCCCTGTTTTTCTCCATTTCTTTTTTGTCTTGTAGTAGTTGTGATCACTTGCTCTATTGGCATTGTTTTTTTTAATTCTTTTATTACAGAATCCTCTCCAACGCCTGATGGTCCTGATATAATAAAAATTTTATTAGTTGTTTTCATTTTAATTTTTGTAAAAAATTTTCTATTTCTTTAGGTTTCTTAATTTTAAATTCTTGCCAATTATTTTCTAAATCAAAAAAACCCAAACGGGCAGAATATAATAATATATTATATGATTTTCTTTTTTTATTCAAGCTCCTGTATTTTTTAGTTGTATAAATATTGTCGCCAACTATAGGATGATTATAAGCTGCCAAGTGCGTCCTTATTTGATGTGTGCGTCCAGTTTTAATAATAACATCAATAAGTGAATAATTTACAAATTTTTTTCTAACAATAAAATAAGTTAAAGCTCTTTTAATTTTTGGATTTTTATTTAATAAATTATTAGGCAAGGCTGCCATTTTATATCTTTTTACAGAGCTTCTAATTAATGGAAAATTAATTTCATCTTCATTTTTTTCAATTTTTCCATAAACAATAGCTTTATATTTTTTTAGAATTTTTCTTTGTTGGAACTGTTTTTTTAAATATTCAAACATTTTTTGCGAACGAGCTATAA
>JALTFF010000147.1 GCA_027007465.1 bacterium
CAACAGTGGCTGATTTTCTAAATTTAGCGCTTGATTTTAAGCCAATTGACCACATCGCATAAAGAATTCTGCGGTGCACTGGTTTTAAGCCATCTCGCACATCTGGCAAAGCTCTAGACACAATTACACTCATAGCATAATCTAAGTAAGAAGACTGCATTTCTTCTGTAATAGGGCTAATTTCTAAATTTTTATAATCATTATCTATTTTTGTCTTTTTAAAATCAGATTTAGAAGAAACGTCATGGGAATTATCTTTCTTTTTTTTATTTTTTTTTATCATAAATAAAGTTTATTTTTTTTGTTTTTCTTCTATTCTATTTTTTATATTTTTAATCAATAAATCAACTTCTTGAGCTTTATATAGCTGGTTCTTTCCTTTAGTTAATTTTGGTAAATTATCAGATAAACTATTTAGTGCTTTAAATTTATTAATCTGCTCATTTACTTGTTGAAGCTTTTGCTTTATTTTTAAAAAATTAATGTCTAATTTACTTTCTAACTGTTTTAGATTATCACCTTCTTGGCTAATAATACTATTATTTTGAAAATTATGCTTTAAAAATATTATCCAACTGACAAAAATTAAAAACATTACAAGAGTAATGCCTGAATACATTATAAAATATTTCTTTTTCTTAGAATAATTATCAAATGATTTAAAAAAATAATTTTTTTTATTTTTATTTAATGCTTTATTTGAATTATATAAATGTTTATTTGATAAGTCAATTTCTTTATTTTCTGAATTTCTATATGATTGTAAAAAATAATGGTTAATTTTGTTTTTTGATTTTTCTGATTTATTATTGAATATTTTTATAGGAATATTAATTTCTTTATCTTTATTCTTTTTCTTAGACATAATACCAATAAATTATTTGTAATTCAACAATATTACTTTCATCTTATCCTGAGGTAAATCCTTTTTTAATATTTTTAACTTATCTAAACTTTCTCCTTTTAAGCCAATTTCTTTTAAAAAATTATCCACTTTATCAATATCAATCTTTAAATTAGGAATTTTATAATGCATAGGGATAACAATTCTTGGTTCAATTTGTTGAATAACCTCTACTGCTTCTTTTCCATCAATAGTATATTTGCCACCAACTGGTATAAAAACAATATCAATACCTTGAAGTTTTTCTAATTGTTCATCATCTAAAATATGTCCTAAATCACCTAAATGAGCTAAGCTCATTCCCTCTACTTCAAAACGATAAATAGTATTAATTCCTCTTTTTGCTCCTTGCTCTTTATCATGAAAACTTGGAATGCCCTGGATAAAAATTCCCTTTATTTCATATTCTCCAGGTGTTTCAATTAAAAAAGCTCCTTCTTTATCTTTATTATTACGAATAAGCTTTATTGCTCCTAAATTATTATGATCATAATGTTGATGAGAAATAGTAACAATATCTGCTGATTGCTTTGTTATTTTTAATCCAATTGAATTGTCAAATGGATCTGTAATAATAGTTATGTTATCACCATTATTTCTTGCTTGTATTTTAAAACAAGCATGACCTAACCAAGTAATTTGCATATTTATCTTTATTATATTAACATTATTATAATAATAACAAATTTTTTTTAAAAAGTAAAGTTATGCCTGAACTTTATATCATAGCAACTCCTATTGGTAATTTAGAAGATATTAGTCAACGAGCTCTGCGAATCCTTAATACAGTTGATTTAATTCTCTGTGAAGATACCAGAATAACAAAGAAATTATTAAATCACTATAAAATAATAAAACCAACCATTAGCTACCATCATTACAGCAGACAAAATAAAATTGATTATATTTTAAAACAGCTTAAACAAGGCAAGAAAATAGCCTTAGTTTCAGATGCTGGCACTCCTGGCATTTCTGATCCAGGCAATGAACTAATTGAAAAAATAGTTGATAAATTTGGAAATAAAATAAAAATCACACCAATACCAGGGCCTTGCGCAAGTACTGCTGCTCTAAGTATTTCTGGTTTAGCTATTGATAAATTCCTTTTTTTAGGTTTTCTGCCTCATAAGAAAAAAAGGCAAAAATTCTTACAAGAAATAATCCAGTCTAACTATCCGACTGTTTTTTATGAGTCTCCATATAGAATTTTAAAAACATTAAATGAACTATCTAATATCATAAAAAACTCATCAAATATTGTAAAAAATAAGATAATAGTTTGTAGAGAATTAACTAAAAAATTTGAAACAATTTATCGTGGTGATATTGAAAATGTTATCCGACAAATTAAAAATGATAAAATTAAAGGAGAATTTACAGTTATTGTTCAAATAAAAGCTCATAAAAATAACGCGTAATATAGAATATAAAACATTAAAGAGCTTGTGCTCTGTTAAATAAATCCAATATTTAACAAAGAACTTAGCTCATTTAGTAGAGGAACGACTTGGTCATTTGTAAAAATAACACTAATTGTATAAGTAATTAATATGAGCAATAAAATAAAAATTTTAATTGCAACTGGAATTTATCCGCCAGACATTGGAGGTCCAGCAACTTATTCAAAATTATTGTTTGATAAACTACCTAAAAGAGGATATGATGTTAGAATTTTATCTTTTGGAAAAGTAAGACATTTTCCAAAAATAATACGTCATTTTATTTATTTTTTTAAAATACTAAAAAGAGCGCGAACAGTTAATATTATCTATGCTCAAGATCCAGTAAGTGTTGGCTTGCCAGTTATGTTAGCTAATAAATTTTTAAGAAAAAAGTTTTTTATTCGTATTGTCGGTGATTATGCATGGGAACAAGCTATGCAGAGATTTAGAGTTAAAGATGATTTGGATACTTTTTCAAAAAAACAAAAAGGTTATCCTTTTTTTGCGCAATTATTTAAAAAAATTCAAACTAGAGTAGCTAAAAATGCTGATCAAATTATTGTTCCGAGTTATTATTTTAAAAAAATAATTTCTAATTGGGGGATTAATCCAAATAAAATTAAAGTTATCTACAATGGAATAGATTTGAATTTAAAAAATATAAAAAAAGATAATAATTCAAAAGAAAAAATTATTCTTTCAGTCGGACGGCTTGTTGTTTGGAAAGGTTTTAAAACTCTAATTAAAACAATGCCAAGTATCTTACAAGAAATCCCACAGGTAAAATTAATTATAATTGGAAGCGGTCCACAAAAAAAAGAGCTTGAAGATAATATTTATAAATTAAAATTAAAAGATAAAGTAATTTTAACAGGGCAATTAAAAAGAGAAAAAGTTTTAGAATATATGAAAAATTCTGATGTTTTTGTTTTAAATACACAATATGAAGGTTTTTCGCATACTTTAATAGAGGCGTTTGCACTAAAAATTCCAATTATCACAACTAATATTGGAGGAAATCCTGAATTAATAAAAAATAATCAAGAAGGAATTTTAATAAAACCAGATAATAAAAACGCAATTAAAAATGCTGTAATAAAAATTTTGCAAGATAATAATTTTAAACAAAAAATCATTCAAAATGCTTATGAAAAATCAAAACAATTTTCAATAAAAATGACATTAGATAACTTGGAAAAAATATTAAAAATAAAATGAAAGTATTAAATTTAAGTTTAGACAATTCAATTTTAGATAAAAATTCCTCCTCTGCCAAGAGAATAATTGAGTATGGAAATTTAGTTGAAAAATATGTTGTTATAGTTCCAAATAGGAAAAATAAAAAAGTTGATTTATCTAAAAAATCATTGGCTATTGGTGTTGGATATTTCATTAAAATATTTGCTTTATTTAAAATTTATAAAATAGCAAAAAGAATATTATCTGAAAAAAAATATAATATTATTACTGTGCAAGATCAATATTACTTAGCTTTGATTGGATTTATTTTATCTAAAAAATTTAAAATAGAATTAGAGATTCAAATTCATGGTTTTGAAAAGTATTATGGTTTACGAAAAATAATCGCAAAATTTATTTTACCGCGCGCTAATTTAATTCGTGTTGTCAGTAAGAGATTAAAAAAATATATGATTAATGAATTTAAGGTTAATGAAAGTAAAATAACTGTGATACCGATTTTTGTAAATATTAAAAATAATGAACAGATAAATTTACATATTAATAATGCAGAGAATCAAGATAATAAGTTTATTTTTTTAACTGTAGGCAGGCTAGTCCCAGTAAAAAATATTAAAATACAAATTAATGCGATGAAAAGAGTTGCTAAGCAAAATAAAGAAAAAATAGAATTATGGGTAATTGGCAAAGGATTAGAAAGAAAAAAATTAGAAACTGAAAGTAAAAAATTAGATTTAAAAAATAATATAAAATTTTGGGGCTGGCAAAATAATTTAGCCAAATTTTATAAACAAGCAGATACTTTTTTGTTAACTTCAAATTATGAAGGTTGGGGCAGAGTAATAATTGAAGCAGCTAGTTATGGCTTGCCAATTATAATGACAGATGTTGGTTGCGCTGGAGAAGTAATAATAAATAATAAAAGTGGATTAGTTATTCCAACTAATAATCAAAAAAAATTAGAAGAAGCAATGATTAAACTAATAAATAATATTGAATTAAGAAAAAAATTAGGAAAAAACGCATTAAAAGCTGTTCAAAATTTGCAAAGCAAAGAAGAAATTTTAAGATTGTATAAAAAAAGCTGGGAAATAGCTATACAAAAGACTAAATCATTATAATTTAATAATTTAGTTAAGTATAGTATTTATATATTACTGCGACAAATTTACCTTATCTGCATAACGCCAGATACATATTGGACTCTATCAGATCATAGAGTCTATGCCTTTTTATCATCATATTCACCCAGTTAGATGTTTACTATCTAACTGGGTTCATTATCAATATGCTGGTATTAAAGGACTCTTGACTG
>JALTFF010000148.1 GCA_027007465.1 bacterium
AAAAATAACAATCCAAATAGTTGCAATAATAGTAAAAGAAGACAAGTGCTGTTTGAAAATGTGAAAATTAAAATTTTGCCCATAACGTAAAAATAGGGTAATGTATAATGACAAATAGAAAATTATTATATCATTTATTAAGAGAATTATTTTTTTAGAGTTTAACATATTTGCATTGTAAATATATCAAAGCATTGATTTTTTGGCAATATACATTTAATATAAATTTATGATATAATATATTTATATTTTTAAACTTAATAATATGCTTAATCAAAAAATAAAAGTTTTTATTATTGAGGATGATATTAATATATTGTCAGGTTTAAAAGCTAAGTTAAGTGTTCAGCAATATCAAGTAATTAGTTTGTCATCTGGCAGAAATGCTATTGAGTTAATTAAGGAGAACAAACCAAATATAATTATACTGGATCTTATTTTACCAGATTTGGACGGGTTTGAGCTACTGCAGAAAATTAAAAAAGATAAAGAGATTAAGAATATTCCTATTGTTATTTACACTAACTTAAGCGACAAGGATTCCAAGTCAAAGGGCATTGAATTAGGTATCAAACATTATTTAACAAAAGTTGACTACCGTTTAGACGATATTGTTGATAAAGTAAAGCAGATATTAAAAAATGGACGATAAATTAATAACTATAGAGATTAAAAAAACACTAAAAAGCATTATACATAAAGGTCGTTTTATTGTAAATAAAAATAATTTGTATAATAAAATTATGAATAATAATGACTTAAACAATTTAAGAGAAGATTTGATTGGCGAGCTTCAAGCTATTAACCAGTATCAAGATCACATAGATAAAAGCGATGATGAAGAAGTAAAGAAGGTTTTGAGCCATATTAGAGATGATGAGAAAGAGCATTTTGCTGAGTTAACAAAAATTATTAGAAAATTAGATTTAACTCAAGAAGAAAAATTCCAAAAAGAAGAGCTATAAAAAAATTAATTATGAATATGTCAAATTTATTAAGACATTGTATTTTGCATCTTTTAACAAAATATTGAAAATAGAGCATAAAAAATAATCAAGGTTTTTAACATACTGCGGCATAGTAAAGGGAATATTGCTTTGTTGTTCAGGTGCAAAATATTTTTTTTACTTAAAACAATTGGAAGAAAGGAAAGCGTTTTAAGTTTACAATGATTAGACATATATTAACATAGATTATTTGGAATTTAAGCTGAAGTTTTAAGAAAAAATAAAAAATATTTTATTATTTTTAATCTTGCAAAAGGTTGTTTTTTATGAGAACATAAAAATATATAATAAAGCAAAGAATTAAAATTCGTTTTTTAAAGCAGAAAATTGGAAAGAGTTTTAGGTGTTGCTGTTAAAAATATACAAGGATTTATTAAGGTGGGCGGGATTAAAACCAGAACCAACTTAGTTAAGTGAATTTTGGTAAGATTTAAGGAACGAGGAGTATGGAGTATATATGAGAACAATACATTAAAGATAGAGTGACGCAAAAATTACCTAAATTTACTTTGCCAGAAGGGAAGCGAAACAATGAATGACATAACAAATTAATAATATTTATCAATCAGTTTAATTGGATAAAATTTTGTTATTAACTTATGCTTATAATTCAGATTATTATAATAATTTTTGTTTTGCTAATATTTTGGCAGACATTTTTAAAGTTTAAAAAAAAGGAAATAAATATTTTAGAGTTATTAATTTGGTCTATTATTTGGTCGGCTATTGTTTTTGTAGTAATCAATCCAAATATTGCGAATTTTATAGCTAATTTAGTAGGAGTTGGTAGAGGAGCTGATTTAGTTATTTATATTTCAATTATCACAATATTTTATTTATTGTTTAGAATAATTGTAAAAATAGAAAGAATAGAAAGGGATATTACAAAAATAATCAGAAAAATTGCTTTAGATGATAAAAATAAAAAAGAGAAAAATGAAAATTAGAACTAAATAATATTGGCAAAGAAAACAGTAGAACATTATGAATAGCAAATAATAAGACCTATAACATCAAAGGGCTTGCCCTGTTAAATAATTTCGCAAAAAGCGAAAGCCCATAGGCATTTAATTAACAGGGGAAATTCTGTCAGTAGAAAGGAACTAAGTTTTTATGATTTATTTCACATAGCATAGAGATGAACATATAACATAAAAGTTGGTTCTACACAAAAATGAACCCAACTCCTTTGGCTTTTAGGAGTTAGACTTCTTTTGAGCGCATCTATTGATAAAGCCTAAAGAGATTTTTACTTGGAATAACAAATTTAGTGCGCATAAGATTAGCTTTATTATTAGTATAATTTTTTAAAAAGGTTAAAGATTGCCTAAGAGATGAATTAAATTATTTATGATTAAACATTATTTTTATTATTTAAAAAATTTTGATTGGATTTTATTACTATCTGTTTTATTATTAGTTTCATTTGGCTTAATGGCTATATATACTATTGGATTAGGTGGACCAGGAAATAGTTTGATAAATTTTAAAAAACAAGCAATTTTGGCTATTATTGGTTTTGCTATTCTTTTTGTTTTTGCTTTTTTAGATTATAAAATTCTTTATGCTTATAGTTTTTATTTATATATTTTAGCCATTCTTCTATTGGTAATTGTTTTTTTTTGGGGGAAAACAGTAAATGGAACAACTGGCTGGCTTGGCTTTAAAAATTTAACTATTCAGCCAGTAGAATTTGCTAAATTAGTTCTGATAATTGTTTTGGCTAAATTTTTTAGCAAACATTCAAACAATGTTGATCAGTTAAAAAATTTGTCTTTTTCAATAATTTTAATTCTGCCAATTATTTTATTGATCTTATTACAACCAGATTTTGGCTCAGCTATTATTTTATTAATAATTTGGTTTGTAATGTTGTTTTTCTTTGGCACTAGAAAAAGATATTATTTTTCCATATTACTTTTTTCCATATTACTTTTTTTATTTTCTTGGTTTTTTTTATTTAAACCTTATCAAAAGCAAAGAATAAAAACATTTATTAATCCTAATACTAATGTTTTAGCCCAAGATTATAATGTTATCCAAGCTAAAATAGCTGTTGGCGCTGGCGGATTTAGTGGAAGAGCTTTAAATCTTAGTTCTCAATCACAATTAAAATTTTTACCTTCAGCCTCTAATGACTTTATATATGCTGTAATATGCGAAGAGTTAGGATTTTTGGGTGTAAGTTTGCTTTTTACACTTTTTATTGTTTTTTATATCCGTTTAATTAAGATAATGTTTAAGGTTAAAGATGGTTTTGGATTATATTTATTGATTGGCGCATTTATATTATTTTTTACACAAACATTTATTAATATCGGTATGAACATAGGCATAGCGCCAGTTGTTGGGATATCATTACCATTTCTTAGTAGTGGTGGAAGTTTTTTAATTATTTGTTTAATAATTATTGGAATAGTAGAAAATATTTATTTAAAATCAAAAATATCTTTTTAAACTATGGCTTTTTAATGCTATTATAATTTAGAAAATTTTGACATTTTTAAAAAATGTTGATATTATACTTATAAGCCTTTAATTTTTTGTCAAATTTTGAAAATTAATTAATTTATATTTATGTCATCAATATTAAATGCAAAAATCAGAGAACAAACAGGTAAAAAGGTTGATAAATTAAGAAAGCAAAATTTAATTCCAGCTGTTATGTATGGTTTTGGGATTAAGCCTGTGAATTTAGTTGTAAAATATACTGATTTTAAAAAAGTATATTCCAAAAAAGATTCATTTATAGATTTGGTAATTGATAATTATAAGCAGAAAAATAAAATAAAAGTTTTAGTTAAAGAAATCCAATATAATCCAATAAAAGATAATATATCTCATTTAGATTTTTACAAAGTAAAGTTAGGTGAAAAATTAAATGCAAGCATTAAGTTAAATTTTATAGGAGTTTCTGATGCTGTTAAAGGTTTAGGTGGTATATTAATTGAGAATATTAAAGAGATAAAAGTAAAATGTTTGCCAGAGGACTTAGTGCCTGAGGTTGACGTTGATTTATCATTACTTAAAAATTTTAATGATTTAATAAAAATTAAAGATTTAAAATTATCAGATAAGATTGAGGTTTTGGAGAACAAAGATGATGTAGTTGTTACTGTAATTAAACCAAGAAAAGAAATAGTTAAAGAAACACAAGAAGCCCAGGAAGGGGAAAGTAAAACAGAGGTTAACACTAAAGAAAAGGAAGCAAATAACATTGATAATAAAGAAAAAAATAAAGGATTTACCTTAATTGAGCTTTTAGTTGTAATATCAATTATTGGGTTTTTAATGATTGCAGCTGTTGTTGCTTTTAAAAACTTAAGAAAACAAGGTAGAGATGCTACAAGGGTAGCTGATATTTCTCAACTTACAAGGGCTTTGGCTCTTTACCAAAATGATACTGGTGGAGAATTTCCGCAGTCAAAAAATGGGGAATGTTTAGAAAAGGATAATGGAGTTGGAAAGATGTTGATGGATATTAAAGCATTGACGCGCATTGGTTATGATCCGCTTTTTCCAGATACTTTGCCAAACCCAAAACCAACTAATGAGGCTACAGGGACAGATAATAATGGTAAAACACCTGTTAATAATGGTTTTTGCTTTTATTATAAATCCTCAACAGTTGATAATTATTTGTTATGTTTTTATTTAGAAAGTAATTCTAAAGCAGGTTCTATTGGCCCTCATTGTATAAATAAAAATGGGCCAATATACTAATTATGCGCAACTTATAATATAATATTATTTAGCATTTAGCTTTTTCCACTGTATAAGCGCATTGTGGCATTTTTAATTAAGCGACATTAGAAAGATAAGGGACATTTAAG
>JALTFF010000149.1 GCA_027007465.1 bacterium
GCGGAGAGGGCGGGATTCGAACCCGCGGCACTCTTTCGAGCGCACATGCTCTCCAAGCATGCGCCTTAAACCACTCGACCACCTCTCCTTATTATAAGACTTCAAATGATTAGAAATGAGATAAGCTAATTTAGAAAAATATGCTTTACCTGTCTGCTTGTGTCCGCGCGCAGATAGGCTTACAAGCAAACGACCCACAGATAGAAATAACAGAAAGTGGGTTTATTAGTGAATAAGTTAAGTTTCTATCATATAGAGATAGCCCTATTGACTAAATGAATTAGGCTCATTTTATCTCATCAATTTTTCAATATTCTCTTTAATATCTATTCTTTTTTTTATTTGCTCTTTTCTTTGTTTTATCTTTTTTCTCAATTTAACTAATTTCCAAAATTGCAGCAAAAGAAATGGTTCCCTAAAAATTACATAAATAAAAGTTTTAAATTCATACCAAAAAGTTCTTATTTTTACATTAGATGAATAATTTTTGTCTAGATATTTTTGCAAAACAATATGGTGGTTAAGAAAAGACCATTCCTTAGCTTTTCTCTGCCTATTCAATCTTGATTTAATAATATTTATAATTCCATTGCCATTACCAGCAATTGATCTATCATGATAAGCTATAGCATTAGGAGTATAAATACATTTATATCCAGCATATTGTAATCGATAAGCTAAATCAACATCTTCTTTGTACATAAACATCAATTCATCAAAGTATTCTTTCTGTCTTTTTTCATTGATAAAAGCAATATCTTGTAAAGCAGATATTTTATAAATAGATAAAGCTCCAGAGGCTCCAAAAATTTCTTCTTCTTTATTATATTGTCCATAATCAATCTCTCCTTGTCCTCTTTCAGTAAAGCGATGTCCTTTTGTAATAATAATTCCTGTTGAATCAATAAAATTAGTTTTACTTTCTTCAATATCTTTCTTATGCTCTTTAAAATCTTCAAAATTCCATTTTTTTATCTTACAAGTTGCTGAAGCTGTTTTATTATTCTTAATCATTACATTAACTAATTCTGAAACAACATTTTGTTCATAAATCATATCAACATTACTCGTGATATAATAATCAGCTTTTCTTTTTATTGCCTGGTTAATAATTATATTATTGGCTTTTGAAAATCCAGTATTATAACCTGGCCTAATTATAATAATATAAGGATATTGTTTTTCCTTGCTATAAAAATATTGATAACCATCTTTTCTTTCTTGCTTAAAGCTTCTAATAGAATGCAAATATTTTATATTTTCATTATCTTCTTGCTCACTATTATCAATAGCAATTATCTCAATATTTTGGTAATCTTGTAAAAATAAACTATTTAAAAAATAAGACAAATATTTTGATGTTTTTTGATTGTATAAAACAATCCCTATAACAACTTTAGGAGAATATTTTTCTTTTAAGATTAAGTGCTCTAAAGGTTTGTTTAAATTTTTTAGATAATAAGCTGCTTCAACCAAACTTTCATGGGTGCCAGCATCAAACCAATAACCTTTAATAAAGCCAGCTTTCATTTTGCCTTGCTTAATATAGATATTATTTAAATCAGTAATTTCTAATTCTCCACGATCAGAAGGCTTTAACTGTTTTATATAATCAAAAGCTTTATTGTCATAAATATAAGCGCCTATTACAGCAAAATTAGTTTTAGGATTAGTAGGTTTTTCCTCAATACTTATTACTTTATCTTTATCAACATCAGCAATACCAAATCGTTCTGGATCTTTTACTGGCTTTAAAAATATTTTAGCCCCTTGCTTAAATTCTTTAATATCATTAATTAAATCATCTTCAATAATATTATCACCAAGTAAAACAAAAAAATTATCATTTTTAACAAATTCTTCTGCTAAACTTACTGCATAAGCTAAACCACCAGCATAATCCTGTATTTTAAAAGAAAAATTAGCATTAAAATCCTTTCCAGAACCTAAAAGTTCTGCAAAATCGCCTGCATAATTTTTATTAGGAAGAATTAAAATATCATTGATGCCTGCCCTTAGCATCGTCTGTATTGGGTAATAAATCATCGGTTGATTATAAACAGGCAATAAGTGTTTGTTGGTTACTTTTGTATTTGGCATCAACCGACTACCACTTCCGCCTGCTAAAATAACTCCTTTCATAAATTTTATCTTTGTTTTATATCTAAAATTTTATATTTTATCTTTCCAGCTGGCACTTCTACTAAAACAATATCACCCTTTTTTTTGCCTAAGAAAGCCTTACCCAATGGTGATTCATTTGAAATCTTTCCATTTAAAGCGTCTACTTCATTAAAACTTACAATTGTAAATTCTCTTTTTTCTCCTTTATCATCTTCAACAATAATATTAGAATCTAAGTCTACTTTATCATCAGAATAATTACTTTTAATAATAGCTTCCTTTAAAATCTTTTTGATTTCACTAATCCGTGCCTCTATTAATCCTTGTTCATTTTTTGCATCATCATATTCAGCATTTTCTGAAAGATCACCCTGCTCTCTTGCTCTTTCTATTTTTTTTACAATTTCTTTTCTTTTATTGTTTTCTAAATAATTTAATTCATCTTCTAATTTTTTTTTAGCTTGTAAAGTAAGTATCATAATTTAATTTTTAATAAAGGTTTTTAATACGCGATTAAAAATCTTTTAATTTAGCAACAATTTTATTTTTGCTTATTTTTTTTAAAGATTTTGCTTCAATTTGTCTTATACGTTCTCTTGTAACATTAAATTCATTTCCAACTTCTTCTAATGTGTGAGATACACCATCTGATAGTCCAAAACGCATTTCTAAAATTTTTTGCTCTCTAGGAGAAAGTTTTTTAATAGCTTCTTTTACATAATCTTTTAGAAGCTGTAATGAAGCTGATTTATCTGGAGCAATGTTTTTTACATCCTCTATAAAATTCTCTAATGTTGAACCATCTTCTTCGTCTCCAACAGTTGTTTCTAATGAAATAGTGCTTTGAGAAATCTTCATAATCTGCCTTACTTTTTCTATGTCTTCATTCATTTCAACAGCTATTTCTTCTGGCAATGGCTCTCTGCCTAAATCTTGGATTAAACTTCTTTCTACTTGTTTAAACCTATTAATTGTCTCTACCATATGAACTGGAATTCTAATAGTACGCGATTGATCTGCTAAAGCTCTAGTAATAGCTTGTCTAATCCACCATGTAGCATAAGTAGAAAATTTAAATCCTTTACGGTATTCAAATTTTTCAACTGCTCTGAAAAGTCCTATATTACCCTCTTGGATTAAATCAAGCAATGATAATGATTTGCCAACAAATTTTTTAGCAATTGAAACTACTAACCTTAAATTTGCTTTAATCATTTTCTGTTTTGCTTCATTATCTCCTTTTTCTTTTCTTTTTGAAAGTTGTATTTCTTCTTTGTCTGTAAGCAATTTTATCCTTCCAATCTCTCGCAAATATGATTGTATAGAATCAACTGATAATCCTGCAATATTATATTCTCCTACTATTTTATTTTTAGATAAACTTTCCTTAGCTTTTTCATCAGATATTAAAAATTCATCAGGAGCTTCTATAATATCAATAGAATTTTTCTCTAATTCATACAAAAAATCTTCAAATTTATCAAAAGCATATTCTTCTAACTCTGGAAAGACTAACAAAATTTCTTTTTCTGTAAGAAAACCCTTTGTTCTACCTTTTTTTACTAGATGTTCAATCTGTTCTTTTGTTGGCGTAACAACAGTTGACAAAGATTTTTTCTTAACTAAAATCTTCTTTTTAGTTAATTTTTTTTTGCGTTTTAGAGTTTTCATTTGTTTTGTAAAATTGTAAATATTATAAAAAAATTTTAATTTTCAATTTCTTTTATTTTATCACTTAAATTTTTAAATTCAACTAGTAATTTTGGCAAATTTTCTTTATCATCTATTTTTTCTGCTTTAGCAATCTGCTCTTCGATTTTCTTTAATTTTTTAGAAAGAAAGATTTTTTGCAAATTATCAATAATTTTTAAAATTTCTACGCGAGCTATATTTGAATCTAAGTTTTGCTTTTCATAATAATTATCAAATAGAAACAATAAAGAGTTAACATCTTCAATATCACTTTTTACTTCTTTTTGTTCTTGCTGACCATAACTAAGCCAATTTATAAAATCTTTAAGTTTAAAATTTTTTTTATCTTTATAATTAGTGTAATATATTATTAATTTTTTGTAAATTTTTCTATATTTTTCTTGTAATATTTCTAATGGTAAACGAGAAACTATATCTTCTAAATTTTCAATAAATTTTAAACTAAAAGCTAATAATAACTGATTAAGTCTTTCCTCTTGGCTTAGATTTTCTATAATATTATCTTGCTTTATAGTATTTTTTTCTAAATTATTTATTTTATCACTTTCACCTAATTGATTATTGTTTTTTTTAATAATTTTTTCTAAAGATTCTCTTAAATATATTTCTTCTAAATTAAGCTTTGAACTAATCTTTTTTAACCAATAATCCTGCTCAACTCTTGAATTTGATTTTGCTATTTGAGGTAAAAAATTTTGTAAAGCTTTTTTCACATCTTCAACTTTATCTAAATTAATATTTGAAAAAAATTTATTATAATAATACTGCAAAAAATCAACTGCATTAACAACAGACTGAAACCATTTATTTTTATCTTCTCTAATAAGCTCATCAGCATCTTTGCCACTTGGTAATTGAATAATTTTTATATTCATATCATTTTCTAAAGCAAGATCAATGCTTCTTTGTGTAGCTAATTGTCCAGCATTATCCATATCAAATGAAA
>JALTFF010000150.1 GCA_027007465.1 bacterium
GCATAATGGTTTAATTCTGGAATAGTTAAATAGCTTGAGAAAGTTTTAGAACTTTCATTAAGCTGATTTCGCATTATATGTAAGTTAGCTGTTAAAAATTCTGCTCCAACAAAAATTGGAATTTTGTTTTCTAAGCTTAAAGCAATTTTTTTGGCTAAATTGTTTTCTTCTTTTTTTTCTGGTCCATATAGTTTATTACATCTTTTGAGCAATCTAATAATTTCTTGAACTTGCTTAAATGAGAAATTAATTAAGCCTAAATTTCTAAAAATCATAAATTGAGCAAAGATATTATAACCCAGAGCAGTTCGTGGCTGACCGCAAGAATTATGCAGAGGAATAATTTTATAATTAGGCAATTTTTCATTCTTAGCTATTTTCTCTAATTTGCCACCGCTTGTGATAACAAATATCTTGGCTCCCATTTCTATTGCCTGCTTTAATGAATAAATTGTTTCCTCTGTTTCACCAGAATAACTTGATGAAATAAAAAGTGTTTCTTTGTCAACAATAGCAGGCAAATTATAATCATGGCAAATAATAAAAGGGACCTTAAATTCTCTAAAAAATAATGATTTTATCATCCTAGCGCCTAAGTTAGAACCACCCATTCCGCTTACAACTATTTTTTTTACTTTTTTATAATTGCTTGGAATCCTTATCTTGTTAAAATCATTTATAACTTGTTGGCATTGAAGATAAATCTCTTCTAATGATTTTAACATATTAGATTTATCATACTGTTTTAATTGTTGACGAGAATCAAATATCATAAATAAGATATATTAAATTTCTGGTTCTAACTCTGATAAAAGCACTTCTTTTGGCCTTAAGCCAATAAATTCTTTAACTACTTTGCCATCTTTAAAAAGTTTCATATTTGGAATACTCTGAATTTGATATTGAAAAGCTAACATTTGATTTTCTGGAATCTCTGTATTTAATTTTCCAATTTTTAATTTACCATCAAGTTCTTCTGAAATTTCTTCTAAAGCTGGAGCCATCATTAAGCAAGGTTGGCACCATGGAGCCCAAAAATCTACTAAAATAGGAAGCTCTGATTTTAAAACTTCTTTTTCAAAATTTTGGCTTGTAATCTCAATTGTTTTAGACATAGTAATTGCTTTACCTTAAACTACAAAATTTAAAATTTTATAATTAAGGTTGTTATTAAAATTTTTTTAATTAAAAAAATACTTTTCATTTTAGTCTAACTTTTATTAGAGTCAGAACTTTAATTATTGACAAAAGTATTTTTACAAAATTTTATTTATAATCTTAATATATATATTACATTTAATCAAAGTCCTTGTCAAATTTATTGACATAATCCAATAAAATGATATTATAATTATAGTATTTAAAATAACTTTCATCATATTTAAAAATGACAAATACAATAAATTTTACTATTTTTTTTATTTTCTCTTTAGCTGTTTATCTTGGATTAACTGTTGGCTCAGGAAATATTTTATTTTGGAGTAAAGATGAAATTATCTTAGGGATTATTTTATCAATTATATCTGGACTAATAATATCAAAAATTTTTAGCTGGCTTAAAATCAATTTAAGTTTAAAATTTTTAAATCCAGTAAGGTGGTTTTTATTTCTAATATACATTATCTTTCCACTTTTTTTCAGTATAATAAAAGCTAATTTAGAAGTAGCTTATAGAATTATTACCAATAAAATAAAGCCAGGAATTGTAAAAATATCACCTAATTTAAAAACTGATTTTGGTATAACTCTATTGACAAATTCCATTACCTTGACGCCAGGAACGTTGTCAGTTGATATTGATAAAGAAAATAATATTTATGTACATTGGCTTTATGTTAAAAATAGTAATCCAAAAGTTAGCGACATAGCTGGTAATTTTGAAAAATGGATTAGAACAATCACAGAATAATAAAAACATTATCTAAATAAAATTAAATATACTTTTTATAAATCCATATATTTTAGCTCATTTATTTGAACAAATATTTTTTATGAAATTTTTTAACTCTATAAATAGGCAAAAAGAAAAATTTAAGCCAATTAAAGATAACTTAGTTCGAATTTATAGTTGTGGGCCAACAGTTTATAATTATGCTCATATTGGTAATTTACGATCTTTTATTTTTGCTGATATTTTACAACGATCATTGAAATTTAATAATTATCAAGTCAAATGGGTAATGAATATTACTGATGTTGATGATAAAACTATTAGAGATTCAAAAAAACAATATCCAGAATTAAAACCAATGATTGCCTTGAAAAAATTTACCCAATTTTATGAAAAAGCATTTTGGCAAGATTTAGAAAAACTCAATGTAGAAAAACCAGATTTTACACCGCAAGCAACAGAAACAATAGATGAAATCCAAAAAATTATTTATCAAATTTTTCAAAATGGCTTTGCTTATGAAAAAGACAGGTCTGTTTATTTTGATTTAAAAAAATATATAAAAAAATATAAATATGGCTGGCTGGTTAAATTAGATTTTTCTAAAATGAAAGTTGGGCAAAGAATTGATAAAGACGAATATAATAAAGAAAACTTTGAAGATTTTGCTTTATGGAAAGGTAAAAAACTAGGAGAACCAAGTTGGGACTTTGACTTTCAAGGAAAAATCTTGCCAGGACGTCCAGGCTGGCATATTGAATGCTCTGCTATGAGCCATAAATATTTAGGATTTCCGTTTGATATCCATACTGGCGGAATAGATTTAAAATTCCCTCATCACGAAAATGAGATTGCTCAAAATACAGCTAGTTTTAAAATTGAAAAATCAGTTAATTTTTTTCTGCATAATGAATATGTTTTAGTTAAAGAAAAAAAGATGTCTAAAAGTTTAAACAACTTTTATACTCTACGCGATCTTGAAAAGAATGGTTTTTCACCATTAGATTATCGCTATCTTTGTTTGGGAAGTCATTATCAAAATAAAATGAATTTTACTTGGCAAGCTTTAAAATCAGCTAAAAACTCATTAGATGAATTGAAGAATTTTATTCAAAGATGGTCAAATAAAGATAAAAAAACAATAACGATTAGACAAAATAAATATCAAGAATTGTTTTTAAAAGCAATTAGAGATAATCTAAATACACCAGAAGCTTTAGCAGTTGTTTGGAAAATGATTCGGGATCAAAAAATAAACAATCAACAGAAAGTAAAACTATTATTTAAATTTGACACAGTTTTAGGATTGGGACTAAGAAATATTCAAAAAGAAAAAATTCCAAAAAAAATTATTAAATTACTTAAAATAAGAAAAGAATATCGCAAAAGTAAGAATTGGGCTGAAGCAGATAAAATAAGAAAAGAAATTGAAAAGAATGGCTATTTACTTGAAGACACAAAAAGAGGAGATAGATTAATAAAAAAAGAAAATTAAAAAACCCATCTTGATTTAAAAAACAAGATGGGCATATATCAAATTATTTTATATGCCGCTATTCCTAACAACACAGATGGAATAGCAGAACCAACCAATATTACATAACCAGGGATTAAATAAAATCCCTGAGTAATGATTGACGGCTCTAATATTCCATAATAAATAAACAAAATAAATAAGAAAATAAGTATACTGAATAGTATCCCAATGAATACTCTTTTCTTTTTATTCATTGGACTTCCTCCTTTACTATATTTAGTTATATTTATTTTTTAAAAAATAGCGAGATTATAAAGAACAATGTATTTGTTAAAATAATCAAAGGTCCTGCTGGAAGTTGGATAAATTTAAAGGCAAAAATTCCAATAATAGCAGAAATCATACCTATAAATAATGAACCAAAGGCATATTGCGTAAGTGTTTTGCTAAAATTAGCAGCAGCAGAAGCAGGGATTACTAATAAGGCAACTGTAAAAAGAATGCCAACTATTTTGACCTCTAAAGCTATAATCAAGGTAATTGAAATTAAATAAATTAAATTATATCTCTTAACATCTATTCCCTGTACTCTGGCTATATCTTCTGATATTCCAGACAAAATCATTTTATTGTAAATTTTTTTAATAATTAGAAAAACAATTAAGCTCAAAACTATTGATAAAATAGTATCTGTTAAATTTATTTGCGTAATATCTCCAATCAAAGCTTGCTTTGCTTTTGAAAGTGGCAATATCAAAAAACCTAATGCTACTCCAGCTGCAAAAACCACTCCTGTTAAAGCTTCTAAACTTTGCTTTGTTCTTATCCATAAAAGCCAAATCAATACTGCGCCAGTAGCTATGCTTGATAAAGCTCCTAAAAAAATACTAAAATGATATATTAGCGCTAAAGCAACGCCAGGTAAAGCCAAGTGCCCTAAAGGACCTCCAACTAAAGCCATTTTTTTAGTAATCATTAAAGAGCCTAGATAAGCTGCAATACTACCAATAAAAATAGCTGTTATTAAACTTATTGTAAATTGATAAGACATAATTAATCCTTAATAATATCTTAATTTAGCTAATGATTATGCTTATAAAATTTAATTTCATTTCCATATAGTTTCTCTAATGTTTGCGGTGTTAATACATTGCGCGGTGGGCCATAACAAAGCCCGCTTTTATGCAAACACAAAACATTTGTTGCATAGGCATAAATAATATTTAGATCATGAGTAATTAATAAAACAGTTAACTTTTTTTCTTTCCAAAATTTTCCAATTAGAGAATAAATTGTTTTTTCTCCACCTACATCAATACCAGTTGTTGGCTCATCAAAAAATATAATTGAAGGATCTTTTAATAATGTCCA
>JALTFF010000151.1 GCA_027007465.1 bacterium
AAAGCTTTTAGATACACTAAAGATGGCAAAAGGATTTCTCCGCCCACTTCACTGGAAGCTGAGAAAGGATTAGGCACAATTCATATTGCTCTGGGCAAAAATAGTTTGTTTAATGTAGAAAAAAGCGGTCCTGATTATAATGATATTCCTATCCATATTGACTGTGTATCTATGGAGCCTACGGTCATGGGAATAAAAGAAAATGGCGATCAGGTAGCTTATTGAAAATGGAAAAGTTATTTGTTTATAATTTTAATTAAATAAAAAATCTATGAAAAAAAATTATTCTTTTGAAAAAATTATTAAAGAAAAAATTAAATTAGGCAAGCCAACAATTGCTTTTGGTTTGGCAAAACCTGATAAAGAAATTTTAAAAAGCTTGGTAAAATCAAGAAAATATGCGTCTATTATTTTAGTGGGTCCGCCTAAAATAAAAAACGTTAAAGGGTTTAAAAAAATAATAACCAATACACCGGAAAGAAAATTAGCCAATATGCTTTATAAGGAAGAAGTGCAAGGAATTGTTCGTGGAACGGTTGATGACTTTAAAACATTGGAAACTTATCAGTCTTTAATAGGGGAATACAAAGCAAAAAAAGAAATTGAGCTTACTTTAATAGAAGATTTTTATGGCCGGCAATTTTTTATTTCAGAAGGAAGCAACCCAAGGGGATGGAATAAAAAAGAAAAGATTAAATCCAGCGAGGCTATTGCTAATTTTTTAAAACAAGAATTAGGCGCTAGTCCTAAAATAGGAGTCATTACCGGCATTAGACATGATACTTATAGAAGAAAAAAATCTATCAAAACAGGTGTGCAAGGAATATTAAACCAAACCTACAAAGATGCTGAAGATATTGTTAAATATTTTAAAAATAAAGGCATTAAAGCTAAAAATTATGCTATTGAGCTTCAAACAGCAGTCCAGGATGGTTGTAATATTATTATTCCTCCTAATGGCATGGTAGGCAATCAAATTTTTAGAGCTTTATGTTTGCTTGGAGGAGGAAAACTGTTAACAGCTTCTCGCGCAAATTTGCCGCATCCTTATGAGGATAATTCTAGAAATGAAATTGATTTTGAAGCTCATATAAAATGGCTTGTTGCCTGGATAAATAGCAAGAAGAATAAAAAGTAATAGAATCTCGTTTAAATTTTGTTTAATTTAAGATATTATGACTAAGCAGCAAATTATAAGCTATCTAAAAAATAATGATTTAGATATTCAGAGCGCTAAAGCGTCATTAGCGGCTATTGACTTAGCTTTTAGTAATTATGTTGAATCTCATAAGCTTCATAAAGTAAAATATAAGCTTGCTTTTACTTATATTTCTTTTTATAAACCAGCTGTCTTTTATCAATCTAAAAAAGCAATCAATAAAATAGCTGAAAAAATTTATTTTGATTATTTAAAAAATTTTAAAAGTTTAGATAAAAAAATTGAAGAACACCATAAATTAACACGTCAGTTAGATGAGCTGTGGGAAAGACATAAAATAAGTAGATATAGTAATAAAGAAAAAAAATTAAAAGAATTAATCAGTTTTTTTAGAAATTTTACTAAAATATCAGCTCGTTGGTGGTATTATGGAGTAATCGGCGAAGAAAAGGGAGCAATTATAAATACAAAAATTATACCTCTTTTTCAAAAGCGCCACAATTGGAGTAAAGATAGGACAACAAATATTGTATTAACTGTTGCTCACCCAAGAGAAGCAGCAGTCTTTAATATGGAAAGGAAAAATTTTTTAAAAATTTGCCTTTATGTTTTGAACAATATTAAGTTAAAAAAATTTTTAATCAATAAAGAATTTTCAAAAATACTTTTTGATAAAAAATTAAAAAATTTAATCAACCAATATATTAAAAATTATTTTTGGTTTAAAACTGATTTTTATAGAGCTCAAAAAATTACTCCCCAATTATTATTAAAAAATATTAGTCAAGAGATAATTAACAAAAATAAAAAAGAGATATTAAAAGAACTTAAAGAAATAAATAATAAATTTATGCAAATTTATAAAGAAAAAGATAAATTACTAAGGACAATTAAGTTTTCCTCATTAGATAAAAGAGATCTATATTTTGCGGAAAGAATAATTTATTGGATTGACAAAAGAAAAGAAGGGATGATGAAATTATTTTATTATTGGTTTCAGTTTATAGAAGAAGTAGCTGATTTTTTGAATATTTCTTACAGTAATTTAAGTTTTTATACAGTTTCAGAAATTGAAAATTTATTAAATAAAAATAAAATGGTTAGCCAAAAAATTATTACTAAAAGAAAAAAGGGAGTGATTATGCTCCATGAGACTAATAAGCCCACTGTTTTGTTATATGGTTTAATTGTTCAGCAAATACAAAAATACGCCTACAAACAAAAAGATAAGCAAAATATGATTAAAGGGATGGCAGCTAGCCAAGGAAAAAATAATGTTATCCAAGGAATAATAAGAATTGTTTTAAATCCCCAGAAAGATAAATTTAAAAAAGGAGAGATTTTAGTAACCAGTATGACTAGAGTAGAGTTTGTGCCTTTAATGCGCCAAGCAAAAGCTATTATTACTGATGAAGGGGGAATCGCTTGCCATGCCGCTATTGTTTCTAGAGAACTTGGCATCCCTGCTATTATTGGCACTAAAATTGCTACTAAAATTTTGAAAGATGGCGATTTAGTAGAGATAGATGTTAATAATGGTGTAATAAAAATTTTATAACTAATATCTTAGAATAAAGCAGTATAATATCATGTTAAAATTCAAAACACTTTTAAAGTCTAAAATTAATATTAGCTCCCAGCAAGAATTATTTAAGTGGGGAGGCATTGATTTTAAAATTTTTTATGTTAAATAATATAGAGCAATCTAATAAAGAAAAACAAGAACAAAGAGAGAAGGGTAAAAATATAAATCTTATCATTTCTTTTTTGCGACATGGAGAAAAAGATAAGGAAGGAGAACTTACAGCTCATGGTTTTCAACAGGCAAAAAGTTTAGGAAAAGACAAAAATATTAAGAATTACAACATTAAAATGTACACCAGCCCATTTCGCAGAACTGTCAGCACTGTTGATGCGATTTTAAAAGGGATTAAAAAGCAAGAAAGAGAAAATAAGATTTTTAATACTAGAAGAAGAATTACTTTGGCTCCACCAGAATGGAAAAATTTTAAAACAATAGCCAAAAAAGGAAAAGAAGCTGAAAAAGAAAAAGGTCATGCAGGATTATTCCACTATATAATGACCGAACCATTAGCGCAAAAAGATTTAGAGCATTGGACATCGTCTTTGGCGTATATGATAAAATTGTATAGGAAAGGAAGCCATCATTTTTATTCTGGTTCAGAAGTAGAATTACAACATATAACGCATGATGTTGTTATTGGTGATTTTTTAAGAAAAGTAGCAGTATTTAAAGATGAAAATGGTAAAAGAATTAAAAATGTGAATTTTGATGAATTGGACGGGCATATTAATTTTTTGGAAGGTTTTGAGTTCAAAGTACATTTAGATGAAAACGGGAAAGAAAGTTGTAAAATCGTTTTCCGTGGTCAAGAATTAGAAATAGATGAAGAAAAATTAAACAAATTAGTAAAAATTTATAAAGATAGTCCTTATGAGGGCAGAATAACTCGACAAAATTATAAAAATCAATCATAACATGAAAAAAAATATTATTACTATAAAAAACTTTGAAAGTATTAAATGGTTTCAGTATGCTCAAAGGTTTTCCGCTGATTTTCCTTTGATTTTTGTTAATTATTTTTTTAAGGGACAGAAAAAATATTTAGGACTCAAAAGATTATTTTATATAAATAAATGGCCATATATTTACGCTTATAGAGATGAAGTTGAATTTGAAAAATTTTACAAAAAAATAAATAATTTCAAGAAAAAAGATTTCATGAAAATTGCAAAAGAAACCACTAATATTGTTCAAAAAGTTTTAAATTTACTCAATAATATTTCTTATGGTGATTTACAAAAATTAAATAATGACAAATTATTAAAAGAGTTTGAAAAGTTTAATAAACATCTTTACAAATTTGCGGCATATTTTATTTATGTGCAATATATCGGACAAGTTCATAAAAATAATTCGAAAGTTTTAAGATACTTTGATAAAAAAATTATCCAAGCCATTCGTTTTAAGCCAATCATACCTGATATTAAAAAAGCACTAAAATTATATTTAAATGTAATCACCCAAAGGATTGTAATTAAGTCCAGTTTACTTTTTTGGGCATTTCCAAAAGAGATCCAAGACACTTTAAAAAGCCAAAATAAAAAAGTTGTAAGACAACTTCAACAGCAAGTAAAGATTAGAAAGAAATATTATTTGCTTTTACTGTTAAATAGAAAGGATTTTTTTTATACCAATAAAAACAGTATAGGAATAGCGGAGAAGTTATTAAATTTAGAAAAAGATCATTTTAAGCATAATGTTCTTGAGGGCGAAACTGCATATAGAGGATGTGTAAAAGGAAAAGCAAAAATAATTTTAAACAAAAAAGATTTCAAAAAAATTAACAATGGAGATATACTGGTAGCTGTTTTTATAATGCCATATTATTTATCCATACTTAAGAAGATAGGGGCGGTAATAACTGATGAGGGCGGATTATTATCCCATGCTGCAATTATTACCCGGGAAATGAATATTCCTTGTGTAATAGGCACAAAAATCGCCACCAAAGTTTTAAAAGATGGAGATTTAGTGGAAGT
>JALTFF010000152.1 GCA_027007465.1 bacterium
GAATTACATAAGTTATTACCTTAAAT
Source organism: bacterium (assembly GCA_027007465.1). GTDB lineage: Bacteria > Patescibacteriota > Patescibacteriia > Patescibacteriales > JALTFF01 > JALTFF01. The sequence goes on from JALTFF010000152.1 coordinate 27, forward strand.
CCGCAAGCAATTGTTTATAACTTATGCTAACTTGTTGAAAAATAAGACCTACAAGTAATTGTAGGTCTCTTTTTTTTCACCATTTTAGGTGAATGATTAAAATTACAAATACAAAAGTAACACCTTTTGGTGGAATATACCTAATCCACAAGAGATTAGTTTCTGATGGAATAATTCAATTTGTTGATAATGAGTTAGGTAACAGATGTAATGGTGCTCAGTATAATTATTCTGATATTGTACTCAGTAGAATTTATACTGCTTTCATTGGTGGTGATGCTACAGAAGATGTAAACTATATTAGAGAAAATACACTAAATCATCTTCCAAAAATTTCAATTCCATCAGCAGATACCATTTTAAGAGCAGACAAAGAACTTTCTACGGAATGTGAGTTTATAGAAACTCAAAATTCTAATGAAAACAAAATCAATGTAAATAATAAGTTAAATCAGTTTCTAATATGTTCAGCCATAAAGTTTAAACAATTAGACCCCAATGATAAATATTTAGTTTACGATTTTGATCATCAATTTATTCCTGCCGAAAAATATGATGCAACTTATGGCTATAAGAATGAAAAAGGCTATTTTCCTGCGGTAGCTACCATATCTAATATTCCTGTTTATATTGAAGGAAGGAATGGAAATTGCAATGTTAAAACCGCTCAACTTTCCACACACAAAAGAGTCTTGTCTGCCCTTAAAGAGCAAGGAATTGTCCCTAAAATTGCCCGTATGGATAGTGGTTCGTACATAAAAGAAGTTACAGACTTTTTTCATGAGGAGAAAATTAACTTTTTTATCAGAGCAAATAGTTCAGAAACACTTCTTATAAAAGCTGCTGATGCTGATAATTGGGAAGCTTGCACTATTAATTATCAGAATATGGAAGTAACAAGTTTCGATTATAAGTTTGGTAGTTATACACACAGAATCATTGCTTACCGTTTTGCAAACAAAACAGGTCAAATTTCTGCATTTACAAAAGATGCAAAAAATTATCTTTTTATTATTACTGACAACTATAAAATATCTGAAAAAGAAGCTATTATATTTTACAATCAGCGGGGAAACAGTGAACGGGTTTTTGATATTCAAAACAATGATTTTAATTGGAACTCAATGCCTCATAGTTTTCTTGAAGAGAATACCGTATATCTGATTATTATGGCTTTTGCCCATATTGTATATAAATATATTTTAGGGCTATTCTCAAAAGTAGTGGATGGTCTCAATAACACATCAAGACTTAAAAGATTTATGTTCAAGGTTATAAACATTGTTGCAAAATTTACAAGAAGTGGAAGGCGACAAATTATTCAATTAGCAACTAATAATACGGCTTTGTTAAACCTTGTCAATTCCAGTTAATCTTTAGGCTTATTGGATATAGGCTTCCCCACAATAGCCTTTATCAAGAAAGTGGGTAAGGGGAGTTATGTCCTTATACTTAATAAAATTGAAATTTTATAAATTTTTTAGTGATTTTTTTCAATTTCTGCATCCTCTAGCATCAGAGATAGATGAAAATATTTTTTTTGCGGATTTTAGGAAATAACACAATATTTTTAAAAAACAAATATCAATTACTTTGTAATATTGAAGAAAATATCCCCGGTTTATACAATTATAGAACAATGGCTAATTCTTTCCAATTAGATATAGGGTTAAATTACATCATAAACAAAAAAGGTGTTGAAATCAGACTGTTATTTGCCGATGTTTTTAAAACAGCAAATCCTGAATACTATTATGTAAGCGGTGGAGTAAGACAAACCTATAAAAATTATTTTGATACAAGAATGTTTAGAATTATGGTTACTTGGCGACCAGGTAATTGGTTTAATAAAACAATACAGAAACCATCATCATCAAATACCGAAGAAAAACAAAGATTGTAAAATGAAATATTTTGAATTTAGAAAAAATGACAATAACAAAACCCAGTGGCTAATAATAAATATAAGTCATTTGACAACAAGTAGTTAAATCGAATGTTATGAGTATAAATAAACGGTATAGTAGATTGAAAGTTAGGTGTTTCAAAACGCCCAACGCCTCATATATTAACCGATAAGATGCTTTATGAAGACTAAATTTACTATAACAATATTAACAAGCATTAGACACAACGGACTTCAAATTGAGCTTTAAAACAACTATATGAATTTTAAATTAAAAACATTTAAAAAAGTTGCAGAAAAACTAAGTTTCACAAAAGCAGCAAAAGAGTTATTTATAACACAACCTGCTGTAACGAAACATATAAATAATCTTGAACAAGAATTTAATGTTAAACTTTTTATCAGAAAAGGAAATAAGATAGAATTAACAAAGGCAGGAAATATTTTATTAAAGTATGCGAAAGATATAGAAAACATATATAATCAATTGAATTTTGAGTTAAGTGCATTAAACCAAAAACAAAAAGGGAAAATAAAAATTGGAGCAAGCACAACAATGACACAATATGTACTTCCTCAACTTATGGCAAGTTTTAAATCAAAATTTAAAGATTTGTCAGTAAGTGTAATAAATGGGAATACAGAACAAATAGAAAAAGCATTGAGTAGCAACGAAATAGATTTGGGGATTATTGAAGGACAATCTAAACGCAGCGAATTTCATTATATTGAATTTTTGAAAGATGAAATTGTTTTGGTTGCAAAAAGTTCTAACAAAATTGCCAAGAATTCTGAAATTTCTTTGTCAGAATTACAAAAATTACCTTTGATATTACGAGAAGAGGGGTCAGGAACATTAGAAGTGATTTCATATTATTTGAAACAAAAAAATATAAATTTTACCGATTTATCTGTTGAAATGCAATTTGGAAGTACGGAAGGGATAAAAAATTATATTCTAAATTCAGACCGACTTGCATTTTTATCCATTCAAAGCATCCTTAATGAATTGAAACGAAATGAATTAAGTATTATTGATATTACTGATTTTGAAATTAAAAGAAATTTCAACTTTATTTTTCCCGAAGGACAACAGAACAAAATTGTAGATTTATTTATCAGGTTTGCTTCTCACTATAACTTTTAGTTATCGTACATAACTTTTTACAATTTGCATCATAGTCTGATTTGCCGTTATTTTGCATTAAATAATTATTAATTTAAAATGTAAATAAAATGGGAACAATACTTATGGTCTTTGTGTTCGGCAGCGTGTTTGGCTTGATTATTCAGTATGCAGGTTTAAATAAATACAATGTAATTAGTGCTCAATCTGAGTTGAAAAACAATACTGTTGTCAAAACAATATTGCTGACACTTGGAATTGGAGCAATATTACTTAGTATTATAATAGGTCTTGGCTTAGCGAGTTTTCACATTAAACCTTTTGTCTTAGGCGGAGTGGTATTGGGTGGTTTAATCTTTGGTAGCGGAATGACAATATTAGGATATTGTCCGGGCACACTTGCTGTTTCTGTCGGAGAGGGTTCTCTTGACGCGGTTGTAGGAATTATTGGTGGCTTATTTGGTGGATTGGTTTTTACAGTTTTATTACCAAATATACAATGGCTTATTGGTGTAAATTTAGGTAAAATATCATTGTTTTCTGCAATAGGAAATCATCAGATTATCTACTATCTTCTTGTTATTGCTATTAGTTCTGTATTTATATATGCGGCTTTTTATATAAACAAGAAAGAAAAAAATACAAATAAAAAATGGATTATTGCAGGCGTTCTTTTGGCTGTTTTAAACAGTATCGTTTTTTTATCAGCAACAACAAATCGTCCAATTGGGGCATCTACAAGTTACCCTTATATTGCCGATTTACTTACAAGCACAACAAATAATAACTATTTTTCTAAAATAGAAACACCGGGAAATTGGGAAATGATTTTTTTATTCGGAGCGATGATAGCAGCTTTTATTGTATCTGTGATTAAAAAAGACTTTAAATTTCGATTAATCCATTCTAATTGGGAAAAACAAAAAGGAAACTCAAAAATTAAAAGAATTATTTGGGCATTTATTGGTGGTTTTATATTGATTTTTGGAGCAAGAATGGCTGGTGGTTGCACAAGCGGACATATAATATCCGGTGGTATGCAATTGGCAGTAAGTAGTTTTGTTTTTGCAATATTTATGTTTATCGGCTTAGTTGCAACCGGTAAATTATTCTTTAAGCCAACAAAATAGGTAGAATAAATATACTGGTTCTTGACAGGTTTGCGAATACAAAACTTATTAGAACCAGTTATATCTCGATAGACGAGGACTCACGACAAAGTCGGAGCTCGAAAGAAATCAATTTAAAAATTTGTAAACCCGTTTTTTTTCGGTATAAAAAAGCTTTTTTGCATATTTAAGTAGTTTCTAAAAATAAAGTTTTATATTTGCTGAAAAATAAGATTCTTGATGAAGACTAACGGATATAATAAAAATATAGTTATTTTCGGTAATTATATACGAATGTGTGTTATTACAAAATCTAAAAAATAGTGCATCATTTAGAACGAACATTTAAAGATGAACAAAATCAATTGTGGAAATATATTTTAATTTATTTCTCGCAGTTTTTCGCTTTTTTTATCAGTTTAATTCCCATTGCTATTATTATAATCATAAATGTTGGAATAGATTTTGACTTTCAGCAGGTCAACGA
>JALTFF010000153.1 GCA_027007465.1 bacterium
AACAGTAGGATTATCAAGTGTAGAACATACTGGATATTTAAGATGATCATCATAATATATTTGCAAAGCTGTCCATACTTGAGCTAGATCAGCTTTTCTTTTAGCGTCCCGAGCTTTTATTCTAGCATCATTTAAAGAAACAACAGCCATAGTTGACAATAATCCAATAATTGATATTACAACTAATAATTCAATTAAAGTAAAACCTTTTTTATTCATATTTTAAATTAATTATTTTAAATTAATAAGCTTGCGCCATATTATACATTGGCATAATAATGGCAGCTACCATAATTCCAACAGCAATTCCTATGACTACTATTATTATAGGCTCCATTAAAGTTAATAAATTTTCTACAATACTGTTTATTTCTCTTGTATAAAATTTAGTAATTTTGTCTAAGACCAAATCTAATTTTCCAGTTGTTTCTCCAATAGAAATCATCTGACTAAGCATTTTAGGTATTACTTTTGATTTTTCTAATGTAGCAGAAAGTGGATTACCATCTTCAACATCTTTAACAGCTTGATTAAGCACTTTTTGATAAATAGAATTTTCTACTATTTCTGAAACTATTTTTAAACCAATAGTTAATGTTATTCCTGATACGATTAATGTTTGCAATGATCTTGTAAAACGTACTATATAAATTTTTTTAAATAAATTTCCAAAAATAGGTAATTTTAATAAGATAAAATCTTTAATATATTTTCCTTGCTTTGTTTTAACAATAAGCTTTATTCCTATTATAACAAATAATAAAACCAAAATCAATAATAGCCAATAATGTGACAAAACATCAGAACTAAAAATAAGTATTTTTGTTGATAAAGGTAACTCCATTCCTGATTGTTTAATAATATCTGTAAGTTTAGGCAGAACAAAAACCATCATTCCAATTCCAACTAAACCCAAGCCAGAGAGAACAAAAGCTGGATAAATCATAGCGCTTTTTATCTTACTTTTTAAGTCATAACTTTTTTCCATTTCATTAGCTAAATAATCTAAGATGTCATCTAATTTTCCAGATGTTTCACCACTTTTTATAACACTTATATAAAATTTGTTAAAGACATTACCATATTTTGACATTGCTTCTGATAGTTTTGTTCCTCCATCAACATCATCTGCAATTTCTGAGATAATCATTTTTAATTTTAAATTTTCTGTTTGATCTATTAAAATTCTCAAAGATTGAACAACTGGTACTGTTGCAGAAATTAAAACTGAAAATTGTCTTGAAAATACAACTAAATCTTTTGGTTTAATTCTGTTTAAAACTGACAATACAGATGGCAGTGCTTTTTTCTCTTCTAAGCTAATAATTCTATAATTTTTTTCCTCTAAAATATCAATAGCATTAGCTTCATTTTCAGCTTCTACCATTCCATTGATTTTTTCACCAGCTTTATTATGCGCTTTGTATTGAAAAATAGACATAATTTATTTTATCATTGCTTTAAACCCTTCTTTATCACTTACTTGAGCTAAAGCGTCTTTTAATTCTACTAATCTTTTTTCAACAAGATCAGCTAATGATCTTTCAAAACTTATCATTCCCTCTTGCTTTGATGTTTGAAGTATTGTTTTAATTTGATTAATTCTACCTTCTCTAATAATAGATTGAACCGATGGTGTGGGAAATAAAATTTCCTTGGCTAATATTTCTCCTCCTCCAATTTTTGGTAATAATTTTTGTACTACAATTGCTTGTATAATATTAGATAACAAACTTCTTATTGCATTTTGTTTAGTGGCTTCAAATGTAGATATAATTTTTTCTATAACTCTAATAGCGCTATCAGCATTCATTTCCCAGATAACAAGACTAGCTCCAGTAGCAATTTCCATAATTAAATTTACTACCTGTTTTTCTTCTACATTACCAGTAATAGCTAATACATCAATATTTTGTCTTTGACAATATTTTAAAGCATCTAAATAATTTGGCACATCTGTATTTATTTCGCGTTGTTCAATAATACTTTTTTTATTAGTAAATATAAATTCAATTGGATTTTCAATAGTTATAATACGCGCTTGTCTATTATTATTTATCTCCTCTATTAAAGATGAGAGTGTTGTTGTTCTGCCAGAACCATAAGGACCAGCAATAACAATTAGACCATCGTTTATATTAACTAATTTTTTAGTTAACTCGTCTGAATATCCAAGTTGCGTAAAGGGTTTAATTGATTCTGGAATAAATCTAAAAGAAGCGCTTAAGCACCCTTTTTGATAAAATGCGTTTATTTTAAAGCGCAAATGAGGAGCTAAATCGCGCACAATTGTAATCTCTCTTTCTTTTTCTAATTTTTCTTTTTCATTTTCATTAAGAAAAGAGTAAATCATTTTTTCTATTTCTTCTTTATTTAAACTATTTGACGATTCGTCTAATACATTTAATCTTCCATTAATTCTTCCCATTAATTTTGATCCAGCTATTAAATGAATATCTGTTGCTCCTTTTTCAATCCCTGTTTTTAAAATATTGCTTAATATTATATTTGCTGCAAGCATAAAATCAACAATAAAACTATAGAATAAAATTTTTATTCTATAGTTTATATATTTATTATTTTTTTTATTTTATTTATTACTTCTGATGGTGTAAAGTGAGCTTTAATTAAATAGTCATTAGCTCCTAAGGCAAATCCTTTAGCTATATTTTCTTTTTTGCCTAAATTTGTCAGAAGAATTACTGGAATTTTTTTTGTTTCTTCTTGTTCTTTTAACTGCTTTAGAACATCAAATCCGCTCATCTTAGGTAATATTATGTCCAATAAAATTATATCTGGCATTTCGTCTTTTGCTAAATGCAACCCTTTTATTCCGTCATAAGAACTAAATACTTCAAAACCTTCTGATTCAAACTTATCAGCATACATTCTTGATAAAAATGAATCATCCTCTATGATAAGAATTTTCTTCTTAAGATCATTCATAATTTTGAAATTAAATAATTAGTAATTATTAGCTAATTTAATATTTAGAAATGTTCGTTGTCCATTTCATTAGACACGTTAAAATCTTGTTATTCTTGTTTGTGCCGCGCTTGCGTTTCTACGCGCTAATACGTACATGTAGACCAAGTAAAGAGGAGTAGAGAAAATACCTTATATGTTTCATTGTTATGCGAAATTAAACAATTTCTTTCTTATGTATATGTCCTGTATTATTCAGCTACTCTAATAATTTCTTCTATAGTAGTGATTCCCTGTATAGCTTTTATTATACCATCTTGCTTTATTGTAATAAACCCCTGTTCTATTATGGCTTTATTATCTTCTTCTAAATTTACCTTTTTTGAAATTATTTCTCGCAATTCTTCAGTAATATCTAATGTTTCACTAATAACTGATCTGCCAAAATATCCAGTTCCTCCACATCTATTACAGCCTTCTCCTTTGTAAAATTTTATTTTTTTTACTTCATTTAGTTCTGGGTATTTTTTTAGATATTCAACTGGCATTTTTTTTATTTCTTCAGTAATTTTTTCTAACTCTTCTTCTGGTATTTTAACCTCTTTTTTGCAATAAGGACAAATTTTTCTTACTAAACGTTGCGCTATGACAACATTTAGAGTAGAGGAAAGCAAAAATGGCTCTACTCCCATATCTAATAATCTTGGAATTGCACCTATGGCGCTATTTGTATGTAAAGTAGAAAGGACAAAATGGCCTGTTAAGGCAGAATGTATGGCTAATTCAGCTGTTTCATTGTCTCTAATTTCTCCTACCATTATAATGTCTGGATCTTGTCTTAATAAAGAACGTAGTCCAGACGCAAATGTAAAATTTACTTCTGGTCTTACTTGTGATTGATTAACCCCCTTGATAAAATATTCTATAGGATCTTCTAATGTAGAAATATTAACACCTTCTTTGTTTAGAATATTTAAAATTGAAAAAAGTGTAGTTGATTTTCCAGATCCAGTAGGGCCTGTTACTAAAAACATCCCACTTGTTTTTTTAATATTTCTTTTTATTATTTCTAAATGTTTATCTAAAAATCCTAATTGTTCTAATGTCAAAGCTTTTTTAGCAGTTTTCAAAACCCTCATAACAACTTTCTCATCATTAAGAAGAGGTAAGATTGACACTCTAAAATCTATTTTTTCACCATTGACTATTGATCTTATTCTGCCATCTTGAGGGATTCTTGTCTCATCTAATTTTAGATTAGCTAACACTTTTATTCTTGCGACAATACTTGAATGAATATATCTGGGAAGCACTATTGAAGTGTGTAATATTCCATCTATTCTATATCTTATTCTACATTGGTCTGATAAAGGTTCAATATGTATGTCTGACGCTCTTCCTTCTACAGCATAGCGAATAATTACAGAAACGATTTTGGAGACAGGAGCTTTCTTAGTTATTTCTTGAATTTCTTCTGATAATGATTTCTTTATTTTTTCTTCTTTTTGTTTTTTAATGTTAACTGTTTTTAAAGCTTGCTTAACCTCTCCTTTTAAACTATGATATTGTTTAATTATGCTATCAAATCCTGTTTTAGATGTAAAGTAATAATTTACTTGATAATTTTTCTCTTTTGCCAAAAAGTCAATAGCTTCAAAAGTTTTATAATCATCTCCTCTTGCTAAAGCCACATTTATTAAATT